>CAMCOJ010000055.1 GCA_945876405.1 uncultured Ruminococcus sp. | reverse complement strand
ACAGTCTTCGTACAGGTGCGTGCGTAAAAGATAAAAACAGCAGCAATATGGGTGCTTACCCTAATAAGGTGCCTAATTATCTTATTGTTGAGTACAGCGGATACAATGAACTCTGCGAGAAAAATGCTGACAACGAAAAATGGAATGAAATCGGACACGAATGGTTCTGGTATGATTTTATACGATAAAAAATTATGAATATATCAAAACAATCCCACCGAAACTGAGTTTTCAGAATCCGGTGGGATTGTTTTTTGCTTTTATTATTCTTAAGAATCATATCTTTTGATTCTGTATTTCTGATTTCTGCTGGTTGGTTTATCAGGAACAGTACGTTCAATCACGCCTTTTTCCAGTGCAGGTGATAAATAATTTTTTCTGAAAGTAGGTTTATGTGACAATCCGAGTCTGCTCATAAGTTCAGAAGCAGAAAGTTCTGATGTTCCCAGTGCAGATAAAAGCTTCGTAATGTTATCAGTAACCTGGTCGTTATCTTGGTCGGTATCCTGGTCGCTGACCTGGTCGGTTGCAGTAACAGCGCTGTTCATGGTATCTGTTACCGTATCAAGCATAAATTCTATAAATCTGGTGGAATCAGCAGCATCGTTGCAGTAATTAATGGTTTTATAGTATTCCTGTTGTTTTTTATAAATCATTGATTCTATTGGTAAAAATGCGAAAACAGGATTCCAGCTGAAGAGAAGAAGAGTGTGCCAAAGCCTTCCTATTCGTCCGTTTCCGTCTGAAAAGGGATGAATCAACTCAAATTCATAATGAAAAACACAGCTTTTTATGAGCATATGAACATCACTTTCTTCAGTCCATTTCAGAAGGCTGACTACCATTTCCGGAACATAGTCAGGAAGTGTGCCGAAGTGGATAATCTGACCTGTGCTGCTGTCTGCGACTCCGACGGGATGATCACGAAATTCGCCGGCATCGTTTAAAAGACCTTTCATCATTACACCGTGTGCATTTAAAAGGTCATCACATGAAAACGGATTAAGAAGGT
This sequence comes from uncultured Ruminococcus sp., assembly GCA_945876405.1. GTDB lineage: Bacteria > Bacillota > Clostridia > Oscillospirales > Ruminococcaceae > HUN007. Next base: position 9,031 of record CAMCOJ010000055.1, on the reverse strand, counting down.
GCATGTTTTCGTATATTTCATATGCGTTTTTTACTTCTTTTATGTCTTTTGGAGGAGCCAGTACAGTTTTTCCGTTTATCACATCTGTTATCTGTTCCAGAGTAAGACTGTTCTGTTCAATTGCAAGTGAGCCCTGAATTGTAAGTATTCTGTTTTTCCTGCGCAGAGCAGGGTTTCGTTCAAGGTTTGCCGATGCGGATATTCTCTCTGTAAGTTCTGCAATCCGGGCAACCTGTTCTATTATTTTGTTATTTATCTGAAAAGGCGGTGAATAGGACATGTGAAACTCCTTGAGATTATAATTATTGTTATCATTGTATCATAATAAATTCAGATTTGCAAAAGGATATCCAGGATTAGGGTTATTGAAAAACAGTCTCGCCGTGCATATCGGTTAACACCAAAGCAGTGTTATAAATATCAAATGCCTACACAAATATATCAATTTAAAACAAGTATTGATTTTTTTATCTTTCCTGACGCTATTCTTTCAGCCATTTTCTCAGCAGATTTTGTCCAGAAATCTCCGTAGAATACACATTTTCCTGATGTCTGCAGTCTGTGAGACTTCATAGCTTTCATATATCCCTTTATGCGTTCTTCTGAAATATCATTTCCCTCCGGACCTGCAAGAAAGTATATATCCTCACACCGGTGTCTTTCAATAAGATGTGATACAGCCATATATATTCCGTCACTGTTATATGACGGAATTCCTGAAGTCAGGCAGTTTTTTCCGCTGAATGAACCTGTAGTAATCACAGGAACTGTGCACTTTTCTTTTAATAGCTCTGTTATCATACCTCGCAGACGTTCCGACCAGAACTCTTCCTCAAGGAATATGACACCCGAAACCATATCAAAGTTTATCAGACTGTATATATTTTCTTCGCATCTCCGGTTCTTGTCTTCGCTGTCTGTATCTGAAAACACCGAAAAAACTGCGACATCAGTGTTGCAGATCATAGCCTGTGATGAAATACCACGAATAATCTCTGATACCGGACTGTTTATGCAAGGGCAGATAACCGCTATGAGATCCCTTTTTTTCATCGGCACTTCTGTTATGTATATTTTTACCTTTTACGGTCTCGGAGAAGCACATTCAGAGCAGAATTTACCTGTATTTACTGCACCGCATGAGCAGGTCCATTCAGCTGACGGTTTCGGACTTGCACATTCTGAACAGAACTTGCCTGTGTTTACGGTTCCGCATGAACAGGTCCACTGTCCTGCCGGTGCCGGCTTAGGAGAAGCACATTCGGAGCAGAATTTGCCGGTGTTTACAGTTCCGCATGAACAGGTCCATGACCCTGCCGGTGCAGCCGCCTGCTGTGAGGCTGCCTGCTGCTGTCCCATAGCAAAGAGGTTCTGTGCGTTAAATCCGCCTGCAGCACCTGCCATATTCATGTTCATAAATCCAGCCATAGTACCTGCTGAGTTTCCGGCAGCTGTTTTCATAGCCGCAGCCTGAGCATCAACAAGAGTTGCAGCAGCAAAGTTAGGGTCACGCATCATAGCTGTTCTCTGAGCGTTCTTAATCAGCTCTTCATCTTCCGGAGGGATTGTTATGGAGTTGATTCCGACAGATACTATTGATATGCCTCTGAGTTCGGACCACTTCTGTGAGAGAATCTCGTTCATTGTGTTGGAAAGCTCGGTTGTGTGACCCGGAAGTTCATTATATCTGATTCCCATTGCGGAGATTTTTGCGAAGGCCGGCTGGAGAGCATCTCTGAATTCTGTTTTCATCATGCTGTCAATTTCAGAGCGGTTATACTCCTGAGCGACATTTCCGCATACATTTGTGTAGAAAAGTACCGGATCTGTTATTTTGTATGAATATGCACCGTTGCAGCGAACAGATGTGTCAATATCGAGACCAATCTTGTTGTCTACCAGACGGAACGGTACCGGATTCTGTGTTCCGAATTTGTTGTCAGTTATTTCCTTTGTGTTAAAGTAATATACACGCTGATCCTTGCCTGTATCACCGCCGTGTGCAATTCTGTTTCCGATTGTTTTCAGCGTTTCAATTATTCCGTCACCGAGTGAACCGGTGAACAGACTTGGTTCAGATGACATGTCGTACTGATATTCGCCAGGTACGGCACATACATCAACAACTCTGCCCTGTTCAACAATCATCATGCACTGTCCGTCAGCAACAGCAATTCCGCTTCCGCTGGAAATAATATTGTCACTGCCGTGGTTTCCCGAACCTTTTCCGGTGCGTTTCTGTCCCTTTACAACAAGAACGTCATTTCTGATTGAATCACAGTAGAAAAATTCCTTGAACTGGTCAGCTAGTGTGCTGGATACTGATCCTAAAGCTATTTTGATAAGTCCCATAATTATGTACTCCTTTCAATTCCCCCTGCTGAATGCAGAGAATAAAAAATGTTGATAATGAACATATTTTCCTCAGAACAATTTCCCTGAAATGTTCAACTATATAAATAATACAGTAAAAAAATAAAATAGTCAATATCTTTTTTATATGACAGGGTCAGTTCGTTTTTCATAAAAAACCACTTGTCAAATGTGTAAAAATACTGTATAATAAAATTATATGTGCTTACGCATATGATACCATATAAAAAATGAAAAAATCAGGAGGTTACAAATGGAAAAGACGGCTAAGCCTGCGGCTCAGGCAAAGCCACGTGTCTGGGACAAGGTTAAAACATGGCTGTATAAAAACAGATTTTATATATATGCCTTTTTTATTCCTGTTCTGATAATGGCACTGGCGTATGGACTTTTTGATGTTTTTCCGCTTGGAAACATCATGGGAACCAACTACGAGAATATCCCGAAACGAAACACGGCTCATGACGGTTCCGTTCTTGTACTTGATCTTAACGGACAGTATGTTTACTACTTTGAAGCACTGCGTGATGCTCTCTGGGGTGACGGAAGCATTTTCTACAACTGGTCACGAAACCTTTCAGGTGAGTTCATGGGTATTATCGGCTACTACCTTGCCAGTCCGTTTACCCTTATAGTTATGCTTCTTCCGAGAACCATGCTTCTTGAGAGCCTGCTTATTATGCAGCTTGCAAAGCTTGGTGCTGTCGGTGTAACATTCAGTTACTATCTTCAGCATTCAAAGAAGATGCAGCCGATAAATTCACTTATATTCTCAACAGCATTTGCCCTCTGTGCGTACGCTGTTATCCAGCTGATGGACCCTATGTGGATTGACGGCCTGGTTCTTCTTCCTATGATTGCTCTTGGTATTGAATACCTTGTTGACAAAAAACTCAGAGCGAACTACATTATTCCTCTTGCCCTTATATTTGTCGCAAACTTCTATATCGGCTTCATGCTTGCAATCTTCAGTGTGATTTACTTCCTTTACTATAACTTCTTTGGTACGGAAAAAGAAGACATAACCATTAAGGAACATGCAAATACAGGTCTGAGATTTGCTTACTGTTCAATTATTGCCGGTATGTGTGCAGCATTTATGATTCTCCCGGTTTACAAGTCATTAAGCCTCGGAAAATTTGAATTCACAACTCCGGACTACTCGGTTAATCTTCAGTTTGACTCGATTGACATCATCTCAAAGCTTCTTCCTTCAAGCTATGATACAGTAAGAAATGAAGGACTTCCTGAGATATACTGCGGAACTATAGCTATTCTGCTTCTTCCGCTTTTCTATCTTAACAAAAACATTAACAAAAGACGCAAGACAGGTTACTCACTTCTCCTTGCGATTCTCTTCTTCAGCATGTATGTAAAGCCGCTTGATATGATGTGGCACGGCGGACAGGTTCCTAACTGGCTCCCTTACAGATACTCATTCATTATGTCATGGGTTATTCTCTGTATGGGTGCAGAATGCTTCACAAAGCTTGACGGACTTAAGCCAAATGCCGTGGGCGGTTCTTTCTTCGGAATTCTCCTGTACCTTCTTCTTGCGGAAAAAATATTCAAGTATGAGAACCTTGAAGTTCTTAACGGATTATGGTTTACAGCCGGCTGCGTACTCTGTTTTTCAATACTCATATCAGCATACCGGGAAAACTCATCTTCAAAGGCGATACCGGTTACAATTGTCGTTATGCTTTCGGGTGAACTTCTCCTGAGTACATTTGATACGCTCAAGGACATTGATGCTGACGTAATCTACAGCATGCGTTCTTCATACTATAACTATGTTGAAGCAGGACGTGCTGCTGTTGACAATATGGAAGAGCTTGACGACGGTCTTTACCGTTCGGAAAAAGTCGCTCAGACCAATCCTCTGAGAAGAACAGTAAACGACAATATTGCTTTCGGACTTAAGGGTATTACACATTCAAGTTCAGTTATGAATGCAAAGATGATTGATACAATCGGCAAGCTTGGCTATGTAAGCCGCGGTCACTATACAAGATATGACGGCAACACACCTCTTACCGACTCGATTCTCGGCATCAAGTATGTCCTTGACACTAACAATACCGGTGTTTCGGACATGTACGAATATCAGAGATCAACTGTGACACAGCATGCAGACGGAAAATCAACACAGATTGACCTTTACAAAAACCCATATGCACTTCCTGTGGGATATATGGTAAGTAACGATATCCTCAATGTTTCAATCGACAGTAAAAATCCTTTTGAAAACCAGAACAGCCTTCTCAGTGCTATGACAGGTCAGAACAAGGAATACTTTAAGAGACTTGATTTCTCTCAGGAACCAAGATACACAAATATAACTCTTGAAGGTGCAGGCGACCAGACAAAGTATGTGGCTGACAAGAATGCAAATGACTGGACAATCGACTACTTTGTACACGCTCAGACCAATGACACAGTATATGCATTCTTCCCTTGCACATATGAAAAGCAGGTAAATCTCTGGCGCGGTGCATGGAATGAAGAGCTGAAGGATTTTGACTATCCTGAATTTATTGATAACTTCTTTGAAAACGAGCATTACTGCATTACACGCCTTGGCAGATACGAGGCAAATGAAAACTTCAGTATCCGTATGACAGTAAACAACGAATATGCGTATATGTCTGACCAGTATTTTTACTACTTTGATGAGGAAGAATTCAAAAAGGATATTGCACTTCTTCATGAAAATACATGGAATATAGAAAAGTGGTCTGATACACATATCGAGGGAACTGTGAAAGCAGATACAAACCAGATGTTCTTCACATCAATCCCTTCAGAAGAGGGCTGGACAGTGAAGGTTGACGGAAAGAAAGTTAAGATAAGAGAAGTTGCAGGCGGATTTATCGGCATTGATATGGTTCCGGGAACTCATACAGTCGAGATGTCGTTCTTCCCTGCAGGTCTTTCACTCGGAATACTTCTTGCAGTTGCCGGCATAGGAATTGTTGTTGTGTTTATCATGGCAGACGGAAAGAAAACATTTAAAAAATTTAAAAAAGCCCCTGCTCCGGCACCGGCAAACAAATAATCATCAGCGATAGCTGAAAAAACTGCTGTTCTGAGCAATCAGACGGCAGTTTTTGTATGCGGAGGTAAAAATGGAAAGAATTGATAAGTTTATATCAGACAGAACACCTATGTCACGAAAAGACGTAAAGCTTCTTCTCAAGCAGGGCGGTATAACTGTAAACGGACAGACTGTACAGGATTCTTCTTTAAAAATAAATCCGGAAACGGATTCTGTAAATGCCGGCGGGAGAACTCTTGTGTACCGGAAAAATACCTGTGTTATGCTTAACAAACCGGACGGTTATGTCTGCTCGACAAGAGACGGCAGATCTGAAACGGTGCTTTCACTTGTTCCCGAAGAACTCAGAACAAAGGATATGTTTCCTGCGGGGCGGCTGGACAAGGATTCAAAAGGTTTTGTCTTCCTTACGGACGACGGTGATCTGGCACATCGAATGCTTTCACCGAAAAAGCATCTTACAAAGTGCTATCTTGTAAGACTTGAGAACGAATATGATGAAAGATATGAAGAGTTGTTTGCTTCCGGTCTTGAGATAGACGGAGGGGAGATATGTCTTCCGGCAAAAGTCTGCGGAATATCCCATGACAGACACTTTGCTTTTGTTGGACTGGACGAAGGAAAATATCATCAGGTAAAAAGAATGTTTCAGGCAGCCGGAAATAAGGTTCTTTCTCTCTTCAGAGTTCAGATCGGCGGACTGGTTATAGATGGAAATCTGGCTCCCGGAGAGTGTTTGGAAGTTTTCAACAATGATATTGAAAAAATGTTGTCTCAATTTGACTTTTCTGATGCCCGAAAATCCGTTGAAATATGCTTTTGGTCATATTTAATAAACAACAAATTATAAGTTTGGATAATTAGAGTCTTGCATTTAAGGTATAAAATTTGTTATTATAGTATTGTACCAATTTGTATTGGCGAAAAAAACTGTTTAGGAGGCCTGCTTAGAATGGCAAGTTTATCGTTACGTGGAATCTATAAGAAATATCCAGGCGGTGTAGTGGCCGTTACTGATGTAAATGTAGAAATTAAAGACAAAGAATTTATTATCCTCGTTGGTCCTTCAGGTTGTGGTAAATCGACAACTTTAAGAATGATTGCGGGACTTGAAGAAATTTCCGAAGGTGAATTATACATTGGCGATCGTCTTGTAAATGATATCGCACCTAAGGACAGAGATATTGCGATGGTTTTCCAGAACTATGCTCTTTATCCTCACATGACTGTTTTTGAGAACATGGCTTTCGGCCTTAAGCTCAGAAAAGTACCTAAGGATGAAATTGCACGCAAGGTTGAAGAAGCAGCAAGAATCCTTGACCTTACACATCTTCTCGAAAGAAAGCCGAAGGCTATGTCAGGTGGTCAGCGCCAGAGAGTTGCGCTCGGACGTGCAATCGTACGTTCACCACAGGTATTCCTTCTTGACGAACCTCTTTCAAACCTCGACGCTAAGCTTCGTGCTCAGATGAGAACAGAGATTGCAAAGCTTCACAAGAGACTCGGAACAACATTCATTTACGTTACACATGACCAGACAGAAGCTATGACAATGGGTGACAGAATCGTTGTTATGAAGGATGGTTACGTTCAGCAGATCGATACACCACAGAACCTTTACCTCAATCCTGTAAATAAGTTCGTTGCAAGCTTCCTTGGTTCACCTCAGATGAACATGATTGATTCTGTACTCAGACAGGATCCTACAAACGGTCTTTACTATGTTGAGTTCGGTTCAGCTGATTCCAAGTCTTCAAGAGGCGTTAAGTACACAATCGTTGTACCACCTGAGAAGGCTACACCACAGCTCGCAAGCTATGTAAACAAGGAAGTAATCATGGGTATCCGTCCTGAAAGCATTCACGACGAACCAATGTACCTCCAGAACGCTACAACAGGTGTTGTTGACTGTACAGTAGAAATCACAGAAATGATGGGTGCTGAAACATACCTCTACCTCAACTGTGAAGGTATTCCGCTCACATCAAGAGTTGCTCCTACATCAACAGCAAGAGCTCAGGATACAATTAAGGTTGTTATGGATCCTTACAAGATTCACCTCTTCGATAAGGAAACAGAAGTTACAATCATGAACTGATTGACAGTTATACTTAAAAAGGTTTTCCATTCCGGAAAACCTTTTTCTTTTTTAATAAAAAATTAACCGGATGTTTAGACAACATCCGGTTTTAATCTTATTATTAGTTCTTAAGCTTGTATACCCAATTGAACTTGTCTTCAATCTTACCGTACTGAATACCTGTCATCGTATCATAAAGCTTCTGAGAAATCTCACCAATCTTATTGTTGTTGATAGTCATAACCTTATCGCCCCACTTGAGTGTACCAACAGGGGAAATAACAGCAGCAGTACCTGTACCGAACACTTCCTGAAGCTTACCTGCATCATATGCATCGGCAACTTCCTGAATTGTAATCCTCTTTTCAGAAACCTTGAGTCCCCAGCTTCTGCAGAGTTCGATTGAAGACTTACGTGTGATACCTGAGAGAATTGAACCCTGAAGGGCAGGTGTAACAACTTCACCGTCAATAACGAAGAAGATGTTCATAGCACCAACTTCTTCGATATACTTCTTTTCAATACCATCGAGCCAGAGAACCTGTGAGTAGTTCTGCTTGTGTGCTTCATCCTGTCCGATGAGAGAAGCAGCATAGTTACCCCCTGTCTTTGTAAAGCCCATACCTCCCTTAACTGCACGAACATAGTTTGACTCTACGTAAATGCTTACAGGATTAAGACCTGTTGAGTAGTATGCACCTGATGGTGAGAGGATGATGATGAACATATAGCTGTCTGCAGGGCGTACACCGAGGAACGGGTCGCATGCGATGATAAATGGTCTTATGTAAAGTGATGCGCCGTCTGTATGAGGAACCCAGTCTTTTTCAATACTTACAAGTTTGTCAAGGGCCTCGATACAGAAGTCAACATCAATCTGAGGAATAACAAGTCTTTCATTTGAAACGTTAAGTCTTTTGAAGTTTTCTTCAGGTCTGAACAGCTGAACACTGCCATCTGCTGTTCTGTAAGCCTTGAGTCCTTCAAATACTTCCTGTGCGTAGTGGAGACACATAGCGGCAGGACTGAGTTCCAGAGGAGCATAAGGTACGATTCGTGCATCATGCCATCCCTGCCCCTTGTCATAATTCATTATAAACATGTGGTCTGTAAATACATGACCAAATCCAAGGTTGCTTTCGTCAGTTGGTTTTGCCTTTGGAGTTTTTGTAAGTTCTACGCGGATATCCATTTTAAATCAGCCTTTCATTTTATATTGATTTTTTTAATCAGAATGTCAGACATGGCATTCTGGTGATGTCATATAAATATTGTCTGTCAGATGCTTATATATCTTTTTTTGTATTTTTTGCAGATATAGTCCGCAGCTGATTTTACAGTAACTACAGTTGCGATAACAGTTACAGTAATTAAAAGTGCTCTGAAAAACTTTTTCATCGATTTTAACCTCCGAAAAATGATTTATCAATGATAATGCAGAAACTGCACTCTTTTATAATTATATCACATTTGCTGTCTCTTATACACATCTGACGCTGCCGACGATACTCCTTGTGTAG
>CAMCOJ010000054.1 GCA_945876405.1 uncultured Ruminococcus sp. | reverse complement strand
TGCCATGAGTATCAACAAGCATTTCCTCAGTATCTTTGATACTGTAGTATCTCGCATTTACCGCATAGCATACAAATCTGTCCGCCCTGTCAACCCTTGCGCTCCTTATCAGCTCCGCTGGAATCAGCTTACCGCCTGAAGGAATCCATACAGCTTTGCAGTCCGGCATAATATTCACCGCAACCTCAAGCCAGTCCATGAGAAGTTTTGTTCTGTGTTCGGCGTCAAGCGCAGCCATCATATCAGCTGCAAGCACCTTGTGGGTAATCTTTCCGAGAAATTCATCGCGGTTCTGAATTTCTCTTATCTGAGCACGTTCAGCACCGGAAATGTCGTCCTGACGGAACGGCATGATATTTCCCAGCATTACCTGTGCAGGTATATTTCCTTCTTTAAAGTGACTTGTATATCTTCTAACTCCGAAGCTTGTAAGTTCAAGACTTGAAGAAATAACATCAACTCTGCCGCATTTCTGTTCAAGGTCAGCTCTGAGTATATCCGGATCAGGCCTCTTAGGTTCGTGGTCAAACAGCAGCCACATCTGAAATACATTGCTCTGCTGCTCGTACTGATCTGCAAGTTTTGATTTTTTACTGTTCTTTTTCATAATATGTTCTCCGTTATTTTATTTCAAAAAATTTCTGAAGTTCCCGTTTGAGTCTCCCAACCGGCAGACCGACAACATTAAAATAATCTCCGTCAATTCTCCTTGCCGGCAGAAGAGCTCCGTCCTGAATTCCGTAAGCCCCTGCCTTGTCCATCGGACTTCCGGTCTTTATATAATCTGCAATTTCCTTATCCGAAAGCTCAAAAAACTCCACTTCCGTTACATCTGAAAAGCTTGTCTTTCTCTTCTCGCAGCAGATGCAGACACCGGTTATTACCTTATGAATGTTTCCTGAAAGCTCCGTAAGCATCCTGTGTGCATCAGTTTCGTCCGCTGGTTTACCATAAACTTTTCCGTTATATACAACAACAGTGTCACATCCTATTACCACACTTTCCGGATGAGACTCTGCTATAAATGACGCCTTTATTCCTGCAAGGTATTCTGCACTGTCCTCAGCACTGATGTTTTCCGGAATGGTTTCATCAATATCTGCCGGAATACATCTGAAATTTTCCTCAATATATCCTAAAAGTTCTCTTCTTCTCGGTGATGCCGACGCCAGAATAATCTCCTGATTTTCCATGGTACACTCCTTTTTATTTATAAACATACAAATATAGTAAACGCAATAAATAAATTGCGTTTACTATTAGCCGATCTGCACGGAGATGACGCAGTCATCGGATGTGCAAGGCAATATAATTATTCTATATCATTTTTATAAATATGTCAATGCAGTAAAAAATCCCTCTCCAAATCCGGAAAGGGATTTTTTATTTTCTAAAACCTGCCGTTGTGCAGTCTCGCCCTTATATCAGCCAGACTCTCATCCACAAGCAGCTTTCCGTCGCAGAATACCGGTACGAGTAGATTGTCTTTCCTCTTCTCCGCCTCTTCAAACGTCAGCTCATCCTGATAAAGAATATCATCACCCTGACGGTAAACAACGCACATGCCCTTCTGTGACTTTTTGAAGTTTGCTCCCTTTACCTTGTCGGTCTTCGGGTCCTTGAATATCTGTCTCTCCTTGCCGCCGACAATGGCATTTGTAGCCTTTAGTGCCTGACCGAGTGAGTCGCGGGTTACATACTGATAGGTAAACGAACCGATGCCGAGTGTTACGTTTGATGCCGCAAATCCTGATTTTTCAAGACGGTCATAAATGATGCAGGCTCTTTCATATGTGATTGCATCTCCGTAAATAACGCCGATATGACTGTCAAGCACTTTGTAACCCTTGTCATTTATATAGCCGCCGAATGTGTTCCAGAGACATCTTACCGTTCCGAGTTCATCCGGTGTGCATATTTCACCATCTTCTATGATAGTTTTCGTTCCGCAGATGATGTCAGCCGGGTCACCTGAATCACCGCGAATGACTATTTTTCCGTCTCTTGCAAGAATGCTTTCTTTAAGTGAAGGAATGATGTTTGTTACTACGTTCCAGTAATCGTATGTGTCGGAAACGATACTCAGCGGACCTGTTCTGAAAACATCTTCGATAAGGTGACGGTAACATTCCTCCTCACCGTCGCGTCCGTAGGAACTCATAACGCTGTGTTCCGTTGAAGGAACACCCTTTCCCACAACTTCCTTTGTGCAGTCGCAGTTGTAGTACTGTTCAAGCCACGGAATCGCACCAATAGTCGCTGTTCCTGTAAATGAAAGGAGGTGTGCAGCACTGCTCTTTTCGGCGCTCTCAATGGAAGTCATGCCTCTCATTGAAAAATCGCCGCAGGCAGCAGCCCTGCTTGCTTTCGGCAGAGAAATATTGCATTCTGTTACAGTAAGCTTTCCGTTCTCAGCCTCCGCTTTCTTAATTGCCTTCTCAGATACAGTCCTGTCATAATATTCATTTACAACCTTCCTGTATGAATACGCAACAGTTGCAGAGTTCATTGTGTGCCATATATTCACGGAGATAAATGTCTCAAGATAGTTTACAAGCCAGCCAAATCCTTTTACCGTGTTTGAAATCTCGTAAACAGGTGTTTTGATATTTACCCTCGTTCCTTCCGCAACCGCCTTGATTTTTATCGGAAGATATCCGAGCCTGTGCAGCTTTTCTATCTCTTCAGTGTCAGCAGCCTGAAGCGTCATCGTATTTGAAATGAGCCTTTTGTACTCTGATACAATCTCATCCAGACTTCTGTCAAAGAAATTTTCATTAAAATATCCGATAAGGTATTCCTTGATAAATGCCTGCATGCCGAATACAACAGCCTTGTCTGCATACTCGTATCTTGACATTCTCGGCGTCCAGTAGGAAACGAGATAATCAAGTCCCGGTGCGTATGCAAGGTGGTGAATTGTCTTGTAAAAATCTGTGAGCACAAGCGGATTTGCTTTTCTGATATCCATAATTATTCCCCTCTCTGTCTGAAACTGTGTACTGTACTTATAAGTTCATTTTCCTCTGTAAATATTGAATCCGTAGTAAAAATCTTCTTCACAAGACCGCTCTTTATAAGCTCGCCTTCAAGAATGGTGTTCTCGCAGTGCGTGATGTACAGAAAAATGTCACTCGCACCGGCCTCCTTAAGTTTCTGTGCACTGTAGTAAAATGTTCCCCCTCTGCTGCATATATCATCAACGATAAGCACCTGGAAATCCCCAGCCGGAATATCCCCGGAAATCTTAAGTTCCTGTATCTTCCCCGTGCGCCAGTCGCGCTTTTTCTCCCCTTTGAGGTACGGAAGATTTATCACCTGTTCATATTTTTTCGCGCAGCCCGCATCCGGATAGAACATAATATCCTTCTCCGGATTAAATCCGATGGTTTCCATCACCTTTTCTATAAACGGAAGATGCGGTATTTTTTCAATCCTGTCAATAAGTGCCGCACTTACATCAGAATGCGGGTCGCATACTTTTACACAGTCAAATCCGAGACTGTTGATAAATCCGGCAAAATATTTTAACGTAAAAACCTCGTCATCATTCTTCACCCTGTCCATACGTGCATTCGGGATGTACGGCATCTCAAGAATAAGTTCCGCCTTTCTGTTGTGCGTCCTGATATGATTTACAAGGAAAAATACCTCTGCCATCTCAGAATTCCCGTCAAAGCACCACTGCAGCGTAATCCGGTTTTCCTCAGGAACTGCAGTTCTAACTGAAGATGTCCCGTCCGGAAAATGCGCTGAAACAATCTGCTGTCCGTTTAACCTTATCATAATCTGTTCCCCTCTCAGAAAGTCTGTACATTTACCTGACAGACCTTCATAGCTTCAAGTGCGTTTCTGTGTGTTTCCGGTGATACGCCTGCACAGCAGTTTTCGTAAACTGTTATATCCGTTTCCGGTGAAAATGCTCTTATGAGCATCGCATTGCTTATCACGCAGATATCAGTACAGAGACCTGTCATATATACCTCATCAGGTTTTTCATTCTTCATAATCTCTGCAAGGCTGTCGGAACCGAAGGTAACCTTGTCAATTATGCGTCCGTTTCTGTAGGCTTCAGTATCTTTCAGTTCATCACAGATCTCCCAGCCCTCTGTTCCTTTGATACAGTGCTTAACCGGAAGCTTTCTTCCTTCAAGTGTTTCGAGGTAATTTTCAGAGTGAGTATCCCTTGTAAAAATAACCTCTCCCTCAAATTCATTTACCACCCTCACCACACCGGAAACAATCTTCTCCGCTTCCTTAGTTCCCAGCGCACCGTCAATAAAATCATTCTGCATGTCAATAACCATAAGTATCTTTTTCATATCATCATATCCTTTCTGTTTTCCTTAGGTTAATTTGCTCCTAAGAACTTCTATGTCTATATTATATCAGTGATATTCAAATTTGTCAATAGTAATTTTTATTTTTTTCTGTACAACACCGCTCTCTTATGCTGCCCCTCCGTCTCCGAAGCCATCGTCTTCTCAATCTTCTTATCATACAGCCTGTGAACCACTTCCTTGCTTACACTCCTGCCCTTCACAAGTGCATACACCTGCTGCATCTGCGGTATGCTGAACTTATCCGGAAGCAGCATAAATATATACTCAGAAGTATCAATCCCTGTACGTATACAGTGAACCGCATCCGTTATTATACGTACATGGTCAAATGCAAGCTCACCCTCCGTTTTTTCTATAACCGCCTCGTCGTTCTTCTCAGCTATATCTGCCGACAGCAGCACATTTCCGTCATTCGAAAGAATATACGAAAATCCGTTTTCAGTTTCCGTTACCGCAATATCAAACCAGGCAGCATCAGCTGCGTCACTTGAAGCTCTGACTATTTCACTGCTGTTGTTTATAAGTGAAATATACGCACATGATATGATTCTCCCCCTCGGATCCCTGTCAACTGTACTGTATGTACGAAACTGCTTAAGATACAGCTTTTCAAGTCCCGTTTCCTCCGAAAGTTCCCTGAAGGCACACTGCTCAATAGTCTCATCCATCTTCAGAAAACCGCCCGGAAGCGCCCACTTTCCTTTAAACGGATGCTCGCCTCTCTTTATAAGCATAACCGAAAGTTTCTTCTCCGGACTCTTTTTCGGATTATCCTGCTTCCGGTCCACAACAGTAAACACCGCCATATCGGCAGCCACCGATGGTCTTTCGTATTTTGATATATCATATTCCTCAAGGTATTTTTTTTCATTCATAATTTTTTCTCCTGAATAGTATTGTAATTTTGATTATAACGTCTTTTAAACTATCAGTCAAGTGCAAGGCAATATTAATAAAATAATTATAGTGAAAGTCAAATTTATTTTGACGTTCACTATAACATTGCGGAGATAATAAACCAAAAAACAGCGAATACAGATTCCGGAAAAATCTGTATTCGCTGTTTTTATAATTACACCCTTGCTTCTCTTCCGATATTCGCATTTTTGTTCTCTTCGTGCTTTTCACTCTTTGCAGCCTTAAGATAAACCGCTGCAAAGTTGAGTACGAAGAATACCGCAAATATACTTACGAGAACCGTAAGCTCCTTTGAAATGTTCAGTCCGCTCGCCGTCGTGCTTCTGAATGCGTTTACCGTGTATGTAAACGGCATAAACGGATGAATCTTCTGATAGAAACTGTCTGAAAGTTCTATCGGATATGTGCCTGCTGCGCCGCTGAGCTGAAGAACCATGAAAACAAGGAGAATAAAGCTTCCTATCTTGCCCATGAGCATATTGAAGAAATAGAACAGCATCATAAATGCCATTGCAGACATGCAGGCTATACCAATTGTCTTCGGCATTGATACCGGAGAAAATCCCAGTGCTGCTGAAAGAACTCCCACCATAAGTACTGCTGAGGCTGAGGCAACTGCAAGTACCTTTATCATTTCACGTGCCCAGTAGTGAACTGCTGATTTTTTGTCTATGTTCTTTTTCTCTATTGCTTCATCAGGCGAGAACATCAGGCAGTACGCAAGACATCCTACCCAGAGTCCGACTGACATCATATATGCTGACATTGCCTGACCATTGTTCTTTGGATTTGTCAGAACTGTTTCCTCTGTTTCAACAGGAGCTGCAAACATACTGCTGTTCCTGTCTTCCCTGTTTACTTCATTTATCTCTGAAGCTCCGTCTTCAAGTGAGGTTTCAAGAGTTTCACATCCGTCATAAAGTTCGACAAGACCGTCGCCAAGTTTAAGTGATCCGTCATAGAGCTTTGCTGAACCATCCGAAAGCTTTGAAGTTCCGTCCGAAAGTTCATCAGAACCGCTTAAAAGCTTTTCATTGTTTGACACAAGCTTTTCTGTACCATCTGAAAGTGATGATATACCGTTTTTTAGTTCAGCTGAACCGCTGTTTATTGCTGATGCCGCCTGAATAATTCCCGTATTTTCAGCGGACTCTCCGTTTCTCTCAAGCACATCCTGAACTCCTGTCAAACCGGCGGATAGTGAATTGATTGTATTTCCGGCTGCCGGGAGGAGTATATCCGAATTCTGTGCAATAACTCCAACACTGTTTCTCAGTGTTTCCATTGATGTATTAAGAGTGCTGATTTTTCTGTCAAGCTCTGCTGAGGATACAGCATCGGAAATACCCTTTACGTTCTCTCCTATATCAGACGCTGCTGCTGCCATGTTCTCCATGGAAGACATTATCTGTGCTGACAATGCAGCCTGCTGTTCCGGTGGAAGCGACTGAAATACAGGACTCTGCATCAGCGATGTAAGGGTATCCCCCATCTCCTGAAGACCTGATCCGATACTCTGTGCATCAGCACCTATACCTGTAAGTGAGGTATTCATAACATTCATCAGTCCGCTCATATCCATACTCATATCTGCATTTTTAAGTGAACTGTCAAGTTCCTGTATTCCTGAATTAAGAGCTGTAAGACCGGCAGTAACCTGAGCAATGCCTGCTCTGCTTTCTTCATTCATGCTGCCGTCAATTGTATCCGCTAGAGTATTTAACCCGTTAAGAAGTGCTGCAGTACCGTTCTTCAGACTGTCAGCCCCTCCGGAAAGCTTTGAAACACCGTCATTTACCTGAACTACGCCGTCCGTATAATCTTTCAGTCCCTCTTTCAGAGTATCAAATCCCTCTTCAAAGGTTACTGTACTCTCCGCAAGAGTCTTAAGATTTTCACTGATAGTCCGGTTTCCGTCTCTCAGATCAGAAACACCGTTTCTCAGTTTTCCGGCACCGTCCGTCGCCTCAGACATACCATCGCCGATAGTACCCAGCTGCTCAAATACAGTTTTTGTGTATTCCTCAACAACACTTTCCTGAACGCTTTTCTGAAGCTTTACCATGGCACTTTCACTCATCTTGGACGCAATGTAGTTCGTACCTGGATTTACTTTATAGTTCAGAATCATTTTTTTCGGCTCATCATCCATAACTGTCGAGGCATTTTCCGAAAAATTTTCCGGTATTGTAATCACCATATAGTAGGTACCGTTTTCGAGTCCCTTCTCCGCAACTGAACTGTCAACAAAGTTAAATGCCAGTGAGTCATTTTCCTCAAGATTCTCAACAAGATTCTCACCTATATTAAGAACTGCATCATTGTACATTACCGGCTTGTCGTTGTTTACAACTGCCACAGGAAGATTTTCAGTTTTCCCGTAAGGATCCCACATTGAACCCAGGAAAAATGATGTGTAGATAGTCGGTATGGCTATTATTCCGACTGCAGCAATTCTGTTGAAGTTTCTCTTCAAAAAACCTTTTTTCTTTTCGCTTTTTTCCATAAAAATTTGTTCTCCTTTCTGTGAAACATCTGCCTGAAAATATTTTTTATTCTATTAATAGAAAATTGTTGATTTTTAGGCTTGTTTATATTATACTATAGGAGAAGGAAATTTTTCAACCATTAATTCTATATGATTTTGTCTGATAATTGACGAATATCATTAATCTGTAGATTAATATTCAAAAAATGAAAGGAATGATTATTATGGCAGACAGCCGTGACAGACGAGTAAGAAAAACAGAGGAGCAGCTTACAAAAGGACTTACAAAACTTATGAAGGAAAAGAGCATCAAGGACATTACGGTTCGCGAACTTGCTGATGAAGTTGACATCAACCGCTCCACCTTCTACCTTCACTACAAGGATATCTTTGATATGGTCGAAAAGATAGAAAACAGACTTACCGCAGACGTCATCAGCACGATGGAAGAACTTAGCAGGAACCGCATAAACAAGACCACACTCCTTGAATTCCTTACTGATATCTTCGAGACCATATACTCAAACGCGGATCTCTGTGCAGTTATGCTTAGCAAAAACGGAGACATTAGCTTTCAGAACAAACTGAAGGAAATCATATACCAGAAAACCTTCGATATAATAAAAGCCCGCCTCTGCAGAAAAGCAAGTGAATACGAAATAAGAGTAACCAGCGGTTTCTTCATAGCCGGCATCCTCGGCATAATAGAAATCTGGCTCTCCGACATCTCCGCCGGCACTCCCGACCAGATGGCCGAAACCGCCTTCCGCCTCATAGAAAACGGCATCCACGGCTTCAACCTCGACAACTAATGGGCGAATGTGCAGGCGACCGTTTATCTAACACCCATACACTTCCCTCGCCGCATCAACTGTAGCCTTGGCATCCTTCGCATAATAATCCGCACCAATCTTCTCCGCATACTCCGGAGTAAGAACAGCACCACCAACTACAATCCTGCAGCAAGGCTTGCTGCACCTCACAAGCTTAATGGTTTCCTCCATGGACTTAAGCGTAGTAGTCATAAGTGCCGACAGACCAACGAGCTTAACGTCCTCATCCATTGCCGCATCCACAACATCCTGATACTCAACATCCTTTCCGAGATCAACAACATCAAACCCGTAATTTTCAAGCAGAACCTTTACAATATTCTTTCCGATATCGTGAATGTCACCTTTTACCGTAGCGAGAACAACCTTTCCCTTTGAAACATTATCCTCTCCTCTGCCCATCTTGTTTTTAATAACCTCAAAAGCAGCCTGCGCAACACCGGCTGAAAGAATAAGCTGAGGAAGAAATATCTTTCCGCTTTCAAAATCAGCTCCGGTTTTGTCAAGGGCAGGAATAAGCATATTGTCAACAATATCCATTGCATTTGTTGTTTCAAGAAGTTTTTCCGTTATAACAGCACCTTCATGCTTAAGTCCGTTCTGAACTGCAAACAAAAGCCCCTCTGCACTTACATTAGGACCGGCCTGTGCTGAGGCAGCAGGAGCCGGAGATACAGAGCTGTTGTACGCACTGATAAACTCAGAAGCATTTTCATCAATGTTTGCAAGAAGCTTGTACGCTCTTACCGCACCTGTCATAGCCGCAATGTTCGGGTTAATAATCGGCAGATCCAGTCCGTGAGAGAGACACATCTGCAGGAAGTTGCTGTTTATCAACTCTCTGTTCGGAAGGCCGAAGGAAATATTTGAAACACCGAGAACTGTTTTAAGTCCTAATTCATTCTTTACCCTGCTCAGAGCCTTTACAGTTTCCATAACGCCTGCCTGCTCTGCAGATGCTGTAAGTGTGAGACAGTCTATATAGATATCCTGTTTCGGAATTCCCATAGCTGTCGCTCTGTTCATTATCTTTTCAGCTATGGCAAATCTTTCAGCCGCTGTCTTCGGAATACCGTTTTCATCAAGCGTGAGTCCCACAACTGCAGCGCCGTATCTCTTTACAAGAGGGAGAATAGTCTGAAGTGACTTTTCCTCACCGTTTACCGAGTTTACTATAGGCTTGCCGTTGTATACCCGAAGAGCTGCTTCCACCACCTCAGGTATTGTTGAGTCAATCTGAAGCGGAAGATCAGTTACACTCTGAAGAGCCTTTATGGTTCTTACCATCATAGCCTTTTCATCAATATCCGGAAGTCCCACATTTACATCCAGAATATCGGCGCCGGCATTTATCTGCTCAATAGCCTGGCCGAGAATATAGTCGATATCACCATTCTTCAGTGCTTCCTTAAATCTTTTCTTTCCTGTAGGGTTGATTCTCTCACCGATTATTCTCGGCTGATTAATTTCCACTGTGTTCGAGTACGAACATACAGCAGCAGGAATTTCAGGAGTGCGCTCCAC
>CAMCOJ010000053.1 GCA_945876405.1 uncultured Ruminococcus sp. | reverse complement strand
TACACAAGGAGTATCGTCGGCAGCGTCAGATGTGTATAAGAGACAGACGTCAGCCTTTCCGTCACAGTTGATATCGCCTTTAACATCACTTTGATTAAATGCATATCCGCTTACAAGTGTTTCGCCTGTTGTAAGGTCTGTTAGAGTCAGGTTCGAAAATCTTACTGTTGCTCCGGGAGCAAAACAGTCACTTGCTGAAGTTGCACCTGCTCCCCCGAGGAAGAATGACCACTCGGCTTCGGGGATAGTTGCTATTCCTTTGAAGTTACATGTAACATTGAGGGTGTCACCCATTCCTATTTTCTGATTATTCCATGCACTGCCGTATGATGTTTCAGCATCCTGCTGTACCGTTCCTTCAGTATAACTTGTTATCGTTGAAATACCGAACTGATTGTGCCATACCTCACCTGCCACAGCTTCACCAACCGTTGATGAATCAAGGTTGCCTATCTTTGTGTAGTAGCTTCCTTCGGTGTCCGAGGAAATACGATATGTTATTCTGTAATCATGTCCTTCTTCAATTGATATTCCTCTGATTCTGAACTGAACATCCCACTTGTCAGTTCCTCCGCGGGCTTCACCTCCCGGATTGATGACAAGAACTGAGTATTCTCTGTTTTCTGTATCGTCTGTCATTTCTGCTTCTGCAGGTTCATTAAAATTAACATGCCAAACAGTAGTATCAGTTTCCTCTTCTCCGCCTTCTTCAGCAGAAGTATCTTCAGCTGATATCACTGTGTCTTCTGATGTTTCCGAATATACAGCAAAAGCCGGAATGGAATATATCATGGCAAGTGCTGCAGAAAATGCGATAAGTCTCTTCATAAAAAAACCTCTTAATTTGTATTTTTTCTAAACCCTAAATAACTTTCAAGTATTATTGTTGCTGCAACCGCATCAACAACCGCTTTTCTTTTTTTGCCTCTGGTATTTGTCTGGTTAAGGTAGTAGTGGGCAGAAACTGTAGTGCTTCTTTCATCCCATAATTTTACAGGAACATCAACGAGTTCTGCGAGTTTTTCAGCAAACAGAGCACATTTCTGTGCTCTTTCGCCAATTGTATTATTCATATTTTTCGGATAACCGACCACAATTTCCTCTGCTGCATTTTCCTTAGCAGCTGCAGCTACCTTTTCTATGCATTTTTCAAAATCTTTTTCTTCAATCACACCTGCCGGTGAAGCAAGAAATTCAGACTTGTCACAAACTGCAAGGCCTGTTCTTGAGTCACCGAAATCAACAGCCATTATCTTCATACGTCAGATTTCCTTCCGGTTACCATGGCTTTACTGAACCGATAATGTCCTTTACAGAACTGATGCCCTTTTCATCGAGGAACTGGTTCATCTCTTCAATAATCTTTACCGGTGCAAAAGGATCTGTAATGATAGCTGCACCTACCTGAACTGCAGAGGCACCGGCCATCATCATCTCAATGGCATCTCTGCCTGATGAAATGCCGCCCATACCTATAACAGGAATCTTAACTGCATTTGCAACCTGCCATACCATACGTACAGCTACAGGAAATACTGCTGGACCTGACATACCGCCGCAGTTGTTTCTCAGAACCGGTCTGCCTGTGTTGATATCTATACGCATTCCGAGAATTGTATTGATAAGTGATACAGAATCCGCACCCTCTGCTTCAACAGCCTTTGCTATTGAAGCAATGTCCGTTACATTTGGTGAGAGTTTAACGATGAGCGGCTTCTTTGTAGCATTTCTTACTATCTTTGTTACTGCTGAAGCACCTTCACAGGATACACCGAAAGCTGCTCCGCCCTGCTTAACATTCGGGCATGAGATGTTGAGTTCTATCATGTGTACATCTGTTTCATCAAGCTTTGATGCAACTTCAGCACATTCCTCAGGAGTTGAACCAGCAATGTTTGCAATAATTACTGTATCCTTCTGCATAAGGTTAGGAAGTTCGTGGCTTATGAATCTGTCTATTCCTGGATTCTGAAGGCCTACGGAATTAAGCATACCCATAGGAGTTTCAGCGATTCTCGGAGCAAGGTTACCCGTTCTCATCTGACCGGTTGTGCCCTTTGTGGATATACCGCCGAGTTTTGAAAGCGGATAGAATTCTTCGTATTCACGTCCGTATCCAAATACACCTGATGCCGGAATAACAGGATTTTTAAAATCTATACCGGCTACATTTACTGAAAGATCAGCCATTACCACATTACCTCCTTTGAGTCAAATACAGGGCCGTCCTTGCATACATGTCCGAACCGTTCCTCACCGTTCTTCTTTACCTTGCATGCACATACAAGACAGGCGCCTACGCCACAGCCCATTCTTTCTTCAAGTGAAACCTGACACGGAACACTGTTTTCTTCAGCAACTGCTGAAATAGCCTTAAGCATAGGAATAGGTCCGCATGAAAGAACCTGAGATGCTCCTGAAATTTTTTCTGCAAGAGGAACCGTTACCATACCGTGAACACCATATGAACCGTCATCTGTACAGATAATTACTTCTGCACCTGTTGCTTCAAAATCCTGCTTCAGAATCACTGCATCGGCACTTCTGAAACCAAGAATAACAACAGCATCTTTTCCGTAATGTTTTGCAAGAGGAAGGAGAGGAGGAACACCTATTCCTCCGCCTGTTATTATTGTCTTTCCGGATACATCGTTCATAGTAAAGCCATGTCCGAGCGGTCCGACAATATCAAGATTTGCACCCTTTGGAGTATCAGCAAGTTTAAGTGTACCATCACCCTTTGCCATAAATACGATTCTGAGTGTTCCCTTTTCCTTATCAATTCCGCAGATTGAAATCGGTCTCCTGAGTGTATGACCTTCAGGAAGAATATTTACAAACTGACCTACGGAAGCAGCCTGAGCTACTTCCGGGCAGAGTATTGTAAAATCATATATCTGTTTTGCAAGAGTTTTTTTCTCAAGCAGGAGATATTTTCCCTGTGTATATTTCATATTTATTCATTCCTTTTCTCACATTAGATTTTTGTGATATCCACAAGCTCAACATCTGCTATTGTTCTGTTTGTCATAAGAACATTTGCAAGTGCCTTTGCTGTGTCTATCGCTGTGAGAGAACAGATTGAACGTTCCACTGATTTACGTCTCATCTTAACACTGTCTCTCGCCGGAAGTCTTCCTTTCTCAGATGTGGAAATAACATAGTGAATCTTTCCGCTCTCAAGAAGGTTCATTACATTTGGTTCAGCTTCAGATACACGGTTTACCTGATTTGTAGCAATCATGTTTCTGTTAAGAACACCGGCCGTTCCGGCTGTTGCATACAGGTCGAAGCCCATCTGACTGAACTTGTCTGCAATTGCAATAACTTCCTGCTTGTCTGTATCACGTACAGTTATAAATACTCCGCCCTCTTTTTTCAGGTCAAATCCGGCAGCAACAAGACCCTTCAGAAGTGCATCTTCAAAGTTTTTCGCAATACCAAGACATTCACCTGTTGACTTCATTTCAGGTCCGAGCATCGTATCAACATCATGAAGCTTTTCAAAGCTGAATACCGGTACCTTGACTGCTACATATTCGCCCTCCGGATAGAGACCGCTTTCGTAGCCAAGTTCCTTAAGTGTTGCACCGAACATAAGCTTTGTAGCGATGTCAACCATAGGTATTCCTGTAACCTTGCTGATATACGGAACTGTTCTTGAAGAACGAGGATTTACTTCGATTACGTATACTTCGTTGTTGTATACAACATACTGGATATTTACAAGTCCGACTACCTTGAGTTCAAGAGCAAGCTTCTTTGTGTAGTCGATAATTGTCTCTCTTATTTTCTTTGAAAGAGTCTGAGCAGGATATACTGAGATGGAGTCACCTGAATGTACACCGGCACGCTCAATGTGTTCCATAATACCAGGAATGAGAAAGTCTTTTCCGTCGCATATTGCATCGACCTCAACCTCAGTACCCATCATATACTTATCAATAAGAACAGGATTTTCAATCATTGTTCTTGTGATGATACCCATGTATTCAACGATATCCTTTTCGGAATGTGCGATAATCATATTCTGACCGCCAAGTACGTATGAAGGTCTCATAAGTACAGGATATCCGAGATCCTCAGCAGCAGCAACAGCTTCTTCAGTTGTCATTACTGTGTGGCCCTGCGGACGCGGAATACCGCATTTTTCAAGAATCTCATCAAATCTTTCTCTGTCTTCAGCTGCGTCAATACTGTCAGCCTGCGTACCGAGAATTCTTACTCCCATATCTGAAAGGTGTTTTGTGAGCTTGATGGCAGTCTGTCCGCCGAACTGAACTACAACACCGTAAGGCTGCTCTGTTTCGATAATAGCTTCAACATCTTCCTTTGTAAGCGGGTCAAAATAGAGTCTGTCACCTGTATCGAAGTCTGTTGAAACTGTTTCCGGATTGTTGTTGCATATTACCGCTTCATAACCGAGTTCCTTAAGAGTCCATACACAGTGTACTGAACAGTAGTCAAACTCAATACCCTGTCCGATACGAATAGGACCTGAACCGAAAACGATAACCTTCTTCTTTCCTGTATCAGTTCTCTCGATAAACTGTTTTGCCTCGTTCTCCTCGTCAAATGTTGAGTAGAAGTAAGGTGTTTCTGCCTTGAACTCGCCGGCACATGTATCAACCATCTTGAATACAGCACTCTTGTGCATAGGACATTTCTGACCGCTCATTCTTTCGATTGTGCTGTCAAGATAACCGTAGTTCTTTGCAGTGAGATATTTTTCCTCTGTAAGTTCACCTTCAGCAAGCCACTTTTCAAGATTTACCATGTTGAGAAGCTTGTTAAGGAACCAGCAGTCAATCATTGTTATTTCATGAAGCTGTTCAACTGAAATACCTCTCTTGAGTGCTTCATAAACCTGGAATGAACGTTCATCATCTACAGTTTTGAGCTTTTCAAGTATTTCTTCTGTTGAAAGGATTTCAAGCTTTTTAAGATTCATAGAGTCGATACCAAGTTCTATTGATCTTACAGCCTTCATCATAGCCTGTTCAAAGCTTGTACCGATAGCCATTACCTCACCGGTAGCCTTCATCTGTGTACCGAGAGTTCTCTTTGCGTATACAAACTTGTCAAACGCCCACTTAGGGAACTTTACAACAACGTAGTCAAGTGCAGGTTCAAAACATGCGTATGTCTTTCCGGTTACCTGATTTATGATTTCATCAAGTGTATAACCGATAGCAATCTTTGCTGCAACCTTGGCAATCGGATAACCCGTTGCCTTTGAGGCAAGTGCTGAGGAACGTGATACTCGCGGATTAACTTCGATTACGCTGTATTCAAATGAAGTCGGATGAAGGGCAAACTGACAGTTGCATCCACCTTCAACCTTGAGTTCTGAGATAATGTTTATAGCTGCTGTACGGAGCATCTGGTATTCGCGGTCTGTAAGAGTTACTGCAGGAGCAATAACGATACTGTCCCCTGTGTGAACTCCGACCGGGTCAAAGTTTTCCATGGAGCAGACTGTGATACAGTTATCCTTTCTGTCCCTGATAACTTCAAACTCTATTTCTTTCCAGCCACTGATACATTTCTCAACGAGAATCTGTGTAATCGGGGAAAGTCTTAGACCGTTCTTTGCTATATCGCGAAGTTCAGCTTCGTCATTTGCAATACCGCCGCCTGTACCGCCAAGAGTAAATGCAGGACGTACAATTACCGGATATCCTATTTCTTCAGCAAATGCCACTGAATCTTCGATTGTTTCAACTACTTTTGAAGGAATGCACGGCTCACCGATTTTTTCCATTGTATCCTTAAACGCCTGTCTGTCCTCAGCTTTGTGAATTGTTTCCGGATCAGCACCAAGAAGTTTTACATTGTTTGCTTCAAGAAATCCTTCTTCTGCAAGCTGCATCGAAAGTGTAAGCCCTGTCTGACCGCCGAGTGTTGAAAGAAGGCTGTCAGGCTTTTCTATCTGAATTATTCTTTTAAGTACATCAAGTGTAAGAGGTTCGATGTAGATTTTGTCTGCCATCGCCTTGTCTGTCATAATCGTAGCAGGGTTGGAGTTTACAAGAACAACTTCAAGCCCTTCCTGCTTAAGTGCACGGCAGGCCTGTGTGCCGGCATAGTCAAATTCAGCTGCCTGACCGATAACAATAGGACCTGAACCAATTACCAATACTTTTTTAATGTCTTTTCTTAACGGCATTTACTTTTCCTCCATTAACTTAATAAATTCATCAAATAAGTAAGCTGTATCAAGCGGTCCTCCATGAGCTTCCGGATGGAACTGAACCGTAAAAGCTTTCGCATTCTTATATCTTACGCCTTCACAGGTTTTGTCATTTGCGTTAATATGTGAAACTTCTGCAATATCTGTGTTTACACTGTCATTTACAACGGCATATCCGTGGTTCTGGCTTGTTACAAATGTCTTGTCCAGTCTGAGATCGATAACCGGCTGGTTGGCACCGCGATGACCGTATTTTAATTTTTCTGTCTTTGCGCCGTGTGCAAGAGCCATAATCTGATGTCCCATGCAGATTCCGAAAATCGGAATACCGAGTTTTGCTATCTCTGCAACATTCTTTATTACTTCTGTATTTTCAGCCGGATCTCCAGGTCCGTTTGAAAGCATAATACCGTCAGGATTTATCTGTTTTATTTCTTCCGCAGTGGTTCTGTCCGGTACAACTATGACATCACAGCCTCTTTTCAGGAGTTCCTGACGGATATTTCTCTTGTATCCGAGGTCGATAAGAACTACTCTGTACCTGCTGTTTTCTGCCTTGTATTCATTTTTTTCCGGCACTGTTACGGTATGAACTGCATCCTTTATTGTATATTCCTTTATCTGTTTAAGAAGTTCTTCCTTCTTTGAATATACATCTTCTGTTGTGATGGCACCGTTCATAACGCCGTATTCTCTTATTTTTCTTGTGAGACTCCTTGTGTCAATGGAATGAATACCTATAATATTCTGTTCCGCTATAAAGTCATTAACATTTCCTTCGCTACGGAAGTTTGAAGGTGTATTGCACCACTCTCTTACGATATATCCGCTTACGTAGGATTTCTTTGATTCAAAATCTTCTTTGTTTACGCCATAATTGCCTATGAGCGGGAAAGTCTGTACTACAATCTGTCCATAGTAACTCGGATCTGTAAGTGTTTCCTGATATCCTGTCATACCAGTTGTGAAAACCACTTCACCGATAACTGTACCCTTTGCTCCGAATGACTGCCCTTCAAGAACAGTTCCGTCAGCTAAAAGAAGATAAGCTTTGTCGCTTTTATTGAATAATGCCATTATATCAGATCCCTTCAAAAGTCTAACTTTCTTACTTGTTAATTACTGAATTTATATCATCGCGCATTCTGAGAACTTCACGTCTTGCAGCCTTTGCAAATTCTCTTTCGTCGCAGCCTTCCTTTTTGTATGCACACATAACTGCTCTTGATGAGTTAATTACCGCACCAAGTCCGTTTGCATCAAATGCACCCTTAAGGCCTTCAGCACCGCCGCCCTGAGCACCGTAGCCCGGAACAAGGAAAAATGTGTGCAGAAGTCTCTGTCTGAGTTCAGTGAGCTGCTCAGGATATGTTGCACCAACTACAGCACCTACTGAAGAATAACCGTATTCTCCTATCTGTTCACTACCCCACTTTTCGCACATGTCGCCCATTACTGCATAAACAGGTGTTCCGTCAATTTTCTGATCCTGAAGTTCACCGCTTGATTTGTTTGATGTCTTTACAAGTACGAAAATACCCTTGTCCTTCTTTTCACATATCTCAAGAAGAGGTGCGATACCGTCTGTACCAAGATATCCGTTTACTGTAAGTGCATCTGCGCCGAATGCTTCGATAAGGTTACCACCAACTGCAGTGTTTCCGAGATGGGCAGCAGCATAGGCTGTCATCGTTGCGCCAATATCATTTCTCTTACCGTCTGTCATTACAAACATGCCCTTGCTCTGAGCATATCTTATAGTCTTTTCCAGAACCTTAACGCCTCTCCAGCCTAACATTTCATAATATGCAGCCTGTGGCTTGATAGCAGGAACCACATCGTAAATCTCATCAATGATAGCCTTATTGAATCTGAAGACAGCTTTTGCAGCCGCTTCAAGTGTCTGACCGTCCTTCATAAAACATTCGTTTCTGATGAATTCCGGAACATAGTCGATTAACGGATCAAGTCCGACAACTGTAGGATTGTTTGTTTCGATAATTTTTTTTATAAGTCTGTCAAATGACATATTCTCGTTCCTCCCTAAATTAACTTAATTCTGAAAAAATAATTCTGCCTTTTGATATAGTCATAACCGGCTTACCCTTAAGCTTTACGCCCTTGAATAATGTGTTATGGGATTTTGAGTGAAGCCTGTCCGGATCAACGATCCATTCTTTTTCTGTATCTGCTATACAGATATCAGCGGTACTTCCCTCTCTTATATATACAGGCTCAAGTCCTAAAAGTTTTCTTGGATTTTCAGACATGAGCTCAGATATCCTTTGCAGTGAAATCTTTCCTGTGTGGTAAAGATAAGTAAGTGTGGCAGCAAATGATGTTTCAAGACCAACAACACCATTTGGTGCCTTTTCAAAGTCAGCCTTTTCCTCTGCTGCGTGAGGAGCATGGTCAGTAACAATACAGTCAATGGTACCGTCAATCACTGCCTGAGTTATTGCTTCCACATCTCTTTTTTCTCTGAGCGGCGGATTCATTCTGTAATCTGCGTCGCGCATCTCAAGCTTTTCATCAGTAAAAATGAAGTAGTGCGGTGCCGTTTCACATGTAACCTTAAGACCGCGTTTTTTTGCGTCCCTGATAAATCCCACACTTCCCTCTGTACTTACATGTGCAATATGAACTCTTACACCTGCTGCACCGGCAAGTGCAATTTCCCTTGCTGTTATACTGTCTTCAGATGCTCTGTCCATACCGCATACACCGAGTTTTTCCGATACAGCACCTTTGTTCATTATGCCTTTTCCGATGATATCCATATCTTCACAGTGTGAAGTAAGGAGAAGATCTTTTTCCTCAGCAGCTATAAGAGCCTGTCTCATCAGTTCCGCATTCTTAACCGGCTTTCCGTCGTCGGAAACGGCTTTTACACCAAGACTTCTGTACATATCGAAGTCTGCAAGCTTTTCTCCCTTCATCTGTGAAGTAATGCATGCAGTCTGATATACATCTATACCTGTTGAAGCAGCTTTGTCATTAATATACTTTATCGTTTCTTCGTTATCCACAGGAGGATTGGTATTTGGCATGCACAGAACACCTGTTACACCACCGGCCGCTGCCGCCGAAGCACCGGTAATAATATCCTCCTTGTGAGTAAATCCCGGATCTCTGAAATGAACATGCATATCAAAAAAAGACGGAAACGCTGTAAGACCGGTACCGTCAACAACAAGTGCTGAACTGTCATCCGGAGCGATTCCGATTTTTTTTATTATTCCGTCACAGATATAAATGTCACAGTGATCTTCTGTGCTTACGTTTTTATCAACAACTGAAATGTTCTTTATAATTATGTTCTGATTCATTTTTTCTGATTCACCCTTTCATATTTTTTCATCCGGTTCAAATATGATTACACTGTCGCAGCAGTCTGCCTCGGTAACCTGAACTTTCACCGTCTCTTCGTGTGAAGTCGGAAGATTCTTTCCGACAAAATCAGGCCGTATCGGAATTTCTCTGTGTCCTCTGTCTATCAGGACAGCAAGCTGAATTCTCTGCGGTCTGCCTCTTTTTATAACAGCATCTATTGCTGCTCTGACACTTCTTCCGGTATAGATAACATCGTCAACCAAAATGACTACCTTATTGTTTATATCAAAGTCTATCTTTGTTCTGTCACTTCCGGATATTTTTCTCTTATCATCTCTGTAAGGCGTAATATCAAGTATTCCACATTCCACTTCAGTGCCTTCTATCTCTGAGATTTTCTGAGCTATTCGTTTTGCTAAAAATGCACCTCTTGACAGTATGCCGACTATGCAGAGTGAATCTGCGCCTTTATTCTGTTCAAGAATCTCGTAAGTTATTCTGGTTACAGCCCTCTGAACTGCATTTTCGTCCAGGATAACTGCTTTCTTCTTCAAGGAAACACCTCCCAATAAAAAACCTGTCTGTTTGAGAAGCAGACAGGTACAGTAATTCCAAG
>CAMCOJ010000052.1 GCA_945876405.1 uncultured Ruminococcus sp. | reverse complement strand
ATTAATAAAATAATTATAGTGAAAGTCAAATTTATTTTGACGTTCACTATAATTACTGCAGACTGAATAGTCAATCTTATAAAACAGATTGGCTATTTGGTTTGAGTAAGGTTTTTACGGGGGAAATACATACTTCTCAGGAGGATTCTGTTTTGGCTGATTTACCTTCAATGAAAATGAAGCGAAGAGCAAATATTTTGGTACTTATGGGTACACTTGCATTTGCGGCTGTTTTAACCATGAATCTGTTTGATATTATGGTTATTGACTCCCAGAAATATCAGAAGATAGCTGATGAAAATCAGTTTGGAGCTCAGACTATTCCGGCGAGCAGGGGCTCAATTTACAGTGCTGACGGAAAAATTCTTGCACAGAGTGCGACAGCATACAAGATAATGATAGATCCTAAGGCATACAGAGATAATGATGCGGAAAACGTAAGTATCCCTGCGTACTACATCTCACATAAACTTAATGTTGAAAAAGAAAAAGTTGTAGAGGCATTCCAGAAAGATCAGCTTTCTGAGTACCTTTCTTCTCTGCCTTCTTCACCTGCACTCAGCGAAGTGCTTGCAAGGATAAACGGGAAAAAAATTGAAGACATAAACAAAGATCTTTATTCAGATTTCCTTTCATCAGAACTTGGAATTGAAAAACAGGAAGTTATTGAGGCAATGGAGGAAAATTCCCGTTGCGTGTATCTTGTAAACAAAGCAGAGATGCCTGTAAAGGAAAAGGTACTTGAGTATATAGTTGAAAACGGCATATCATGTATGGATATCACACCGAACTCAAAAAGATATTATCCGCAGGACAATCTTGCGTCATCAGTTGTTGGTTTTCTTGATTACGATGGCAATGGTCAGTTTGGAATTGAACGTAAATATGATGAAGAACTTTCAGGTGTGGACGGTGTTATTATTACTGCACAGGATGCCGTCGATAATCAGATGCCATATCGTTATTCAAAGCTGTATGAAGCCAAAGACGGAAGTTCGGTATATCTGACTATTGATTCCATGATACAGTATTACTGTGAGTCAGCACTCAACTCTACAATTGAAGAAGCCGATGCTGCAGAATACGGCTGTGCCATTGTTATGAATGCAAAGACAGGGGCTGTTCTTGGAATGTATTCGGCTCCGGGATTCGACCTTAACAATAAAGGCGTTCTTTCAGATGAAGATCAGGCTCTCCTTGAATCAGGGGAAAGTGAATATACTGAGTCTGATCTCCTTGAAAAGATGTGGAAAAACAAAGCTATTTCAGTTATTAATGAACCAGGTTCGGTATTTAAGGTGTTTACCAGTTCTGCTGCACTGGAAGAAAAGACTGTTTCTTTTGAAAGTACATTTACCTGTAATGGTTTTTATGAAGTAGACGGAGAAAAAATTGACTGTCATGCGACTTCAGGGCATCCGGGACTTCCGGTTCTTACTTTCAAGGATGCTCTTGCACAGTCCTGCAATCCGTCATTTATGCAGATAGGGCTTATGCTCGGTGCCGAAAAGTTCAGTTACTATGCAGATGCTTTCGGTCTCAGAGAAAGAACCGGTATTGATCTTCCAGGTGAAGTAAACAGTTCATTTGCTTCAAAAGACGGGACAGGTGGTCTTGCGGAGAGTAATGTTACACTTGCTACCTCTGCATTCGGTCAGACAAACTGTCTTACACCTATTCAGATTATTACAGGCTATACTGCTGCAATAAACGGTGGGTATTTGCTAAAGCCTTATGTTGTCGGAAGTATAGTTGACTCTGACCAGAATGAGATAAAAAAGACGGAAAAAGAAGTAAAGCGACAGGTCATTTCTGAGGAAACATCCGCTATGGTAAGAGAGGCTCTTCAAAACAACGTAGATTCCAAAAACACCGGTAATGCCTATATAAGCGGGTATAAGATAGGTGGTAAGAGCGGTACGGCGGAAAAACTTGCAAAACTCAGAAGTGAGCAGATTAAGTACGATAAACTAATAGAGGAAAATCCTGAACTTGCAGCTACTCTTCCAAAACCTGAAAAACGATATGTTGCTTCATACTGTGCTTTTGCACCGGCCGATGATCCGGAGATAGTTGTATATGTGGCAGTTGACGAACCAAGAGGTGAAAGCTATTACGGCGGTTCAGTTGCTGCTCCGTGTGTAAGAACCATTATGGAAGACGTTCTTCCTTATCTTGGATATTATCCTGAATATACGGAGGAAGAGCTTCTCAGCATGGATATCCGTGTTCCGGACGTTGAAAACATGCCTATCGAAGAAGCTGTCAGTGTACTTGGAGAATCAGGTTTCTCAGCAGTTGTAAAAGGCGGAGGGGAAAATGTTATTTCTCAGGCACCTTCATTTACAAGCAGTATGCCATCCGGAGGAAAGGTTATTCTCTATACTGATCCTACAGAGGAAAAGGTTAATTTTGCAATGCCGAATCTTAAAGGTATGAAAATCCAGGCAGTAAATGACCTTTTTGCTTCACTTGGACTTAATCTTAAAACAACAGGATCCCAGAATGAAAATGCTATTGTACTCAGTCAGTCAATTGATGAGAACACCATGGTAAATGAGGGCACGATTGTATCAGTTCATTTTGGTATAAACAATCAGACAGGCTGATTTTATAAGGGGTGTTAATTTGAAACTATACTATTTATTCAGTGAGATTCAAAAAATTGATTTTGAAGACAGAGAGGTTTCTGATGTAACTGACAATTCATCAAAAATAAAAAAGGACTGTGTGTTTGTATGTGTAAAGGGTGGATCATTTGACGGACATACAGTTGCTGAAGAGGCTCTTGAAAAGGGTGCGGCGGCGGTTGTTACTGAACGGGATCTTGGTCTTGAACGGCAGATTATCGTTGAGAACACGAGAAAATGTTACGGCGAACTATGTGCAGCATGGTTTGGTCATCCTGAAAGAAAGATGAAGTTTATAGGTGTCACCGGTACAAACGGTAAGACAACTATGACAAATGTTATAAAGAAAATTATTACAGAATGCGGGCATAAGGCGGGACTTATAGGCACCATTCAGAACGAGATAGGTGATGAGGCTGTTCAGACGTCCAACACTACGCCTATGGCTTATGAGTACATGAATCTTCTCAGTCGCATGGCAGATGAGGGTTGTGATACCGTAGTTATGGAAGTTTCTTCTTTCGGACTTGTTCAGCACAGAATCGGTCCGACGCGTTTTGATATCTCTGTATTCACCAATCTTACTCAGGATCATCTTGACTATCACGGTACGATGGAAGAGTATTACAAAGCTAAAAAAATGCTGTTCGAAATCTCTGATATTGCTGTAATAAATACAGATGATGAGTATGGTCGCAGGCTTTATTCTGAAATCACTACAGAAAAATACAGTTTCAGCAGGAAACACGAAGCAGATTTCAGGGCTGACAGTATTTCTCTGGGTAATGACGGGACATCATTCAGGCTGAGTTTTGAAAACAAAAGTGCTGATGTAAAAATGAAAATGACTGGTGCGTTTAATGTTGAGAATGTAACTGCTGCATTTGCTGCGTGTATTAAATCCGGCATTCCGTCAGAAAAAATATTATCAGTTATTTCCTCATATCCCGGTGTTAAGGGAAGATGTGAAATAATCCCTACCGGAAAGGATTTTACAGTAATCTGTGATTATGCACATACTCCGGATGCTGTTACAAATATCCTCTGCAGTGTTAAGGAGTACTGCAGTGGAAGACTTATCTGTCTTTTTGGCTGTGGGGGAAACAGAGACAGTAAAAAGCGCCCGCTTATGGCAAAGGCAGCTGCGGAATATTCGGATCTGGTTATTGTTACTTCAGACAATCCGCGTGATGAAGAGCCTGAGGCGATAATAAACGATATACTTACAGGACTTGAAGGAAGCAGTGTCAGGTATATTGTAGTTACAGACCGCAGGGAAGCAATTTACAGGGCTTTGTCAGTTGCGGAGAAAAATGATATAATAGTTCTTGCCGGGAAAGGTCATGAGGACTATCAGATATTAAAAAACAATGAGCATATTCATTTTGATGAACGTGAAGTTGTCGCTGACGGTATAAAATTACTTAACAGTTCAAATTATAATAAACGCAATAAATAAATTGCGTTTACCGGTGCCGATATGCACATAGATGACGCAGTCATCGGATGTGCAAGGCAATATAAATAAAATAATTATAGTGAAAGTCAAATTTATTTTGACGTTCACTATAAATTTCAGGAGGAAATAAAAATGCCGTTTATTATAAGAATTGGCGTTTCCGTCTTTGCTTTTATTATTGCTGCACTTACAGGATTCGCACTGATTCCGTATCTTAAAAAGATTCACTTTGGTCAGACTATTCTGGAAATTGGTCCTGCGTGGCATAAGGATAAACAGGGAACACCGATTATGGGCGGGTTTATGTTTATAATAGCAAGTCTTGTTTCTTCAGCAGTTGGGTATACAGTATACAGACTGACATATTTCGATGCCGAAGGAAGCGTGGCTCTTAACGGAATGCTGAAGCTTATAGCATGTATGTTTTTTTCATTGCTGTTTTCGGCAATTGGTTTTGCTGATGACTACATAAAGGCAGTTAAGAAGCAGAATCTGGGACTGAACGCAAAGCAGAAAATGATATTTCAGTTTATCATATGTGTTGCATTTTTAGCAGCATTGTACTTTCTTGGTGATACTTCAACAGAGATTAATCTTATGTTCTGCAGCTTTGATATCGGAGTTTTTTACTATCCGTTTATGATTCTTGTAATGATTTACATCTCAAATGCAGTAAACCTTACAGACGGCGTTGATGGTCTTTGTGCTTCGGTTACCGTTGTTTCAATGCTTGCTCTCACTACAGTGTGCATGATAATAAGCGAATATGAAGTATCACTTTTTGCTATTGCTCTTGCAGGTGGATGTCTTGGATTCCTTGTATGGAATCTTCATCCTGCAAAATGCTTTATGGGTGACACTGGCTCAATGTTCCTCGGCGGTGCATTTGTTGCAGTAAGCATGATAACTCACAATCACCTTCTTATGGTTCTTATCGGAATAGTTTATATTCTTGAAGCACTTTCAGTTGTTATTCAGGTTTCATACTTTAAGGCAACAGCACGCATTCATTACAAGAAGACCGGTGAAAAAGGAAAGGGAAAGAGAATTTTTAAGATGTCCCCTATACATCATCATTTTGAAATGTGCGGTTATTCAGAGTATAAAATTGTAATTCTGTTTTCATCTGCAGCACTTCTGGCCGGGGCAGCAGCAGTTGTGCTTTCATATGTTTTTGAATAATAATCACAATATAAATTTGAATAACCGGAATGTTTTCCGGTTATTCAATAGTTTTTTAGGGAGGTTTTCAGATGGATAATGATTCGATAAATGTTGATATTCAGGATTCTGAAGTCAGACGCAGAAAAACAAAAAAGAAAAAATCCTCTTCATTTTCCCCTGGAAGTATCAGCGAAAAGATAGCAGAGATACAGATAAAGGGAAGAAAAATGGGTACTGTCGACCTGCCTTTCTTTTTTATTGTCGCTATACTTATAGTTTTTGGAATTATAATGATGTTTTCAGCAAGTTATGCATGGGCTATAAGTGAAGGGTATCCGGGGATATACTATGCAAGACGACAGATAATTTTTGCACTCGGCGGACTGGCGGCAATGTTTGTTACATCAAGAATAGACTATCATTTTTTTCAGAAAAAGACAGTGGCAGTCGGGATATTTGCTGTTGCTTTTATACTTATGATTCTTGTACTTACACCGCTTGGAAGAGCTCACGGAAATGCAAGAAGATGGCTTTATGTTGGTATCGAATTTCAGCCTTCTGAAATTATGAAGTTTGCTATTGTCACGCTTTTTTCCCTGATGCTTACCAATAACCGCAAAAGAATCAAATCCTTCAAAAAAGGTGTACTGCCGTTCGTATTTATTTTACTTCTTGTGACATTCCTGCTTATGAAACAACCACACCTTTCCTGTACAATAATCATCTGTATTATAAGTGTAATACTGCTTTTTGTAGGAGGAGTAAAAGTTTTTCATCTTTTAGGTGTTGGTGCAGGCGGAGTTTTGGGACTTGCTGCTGTAGTTCTTTATAAAATGAGAATTGAAGGATTTTCATATTTTGAAAAGCGTTTTCGTTCATGGAAGGATCCGTTTTCAGATATCAGTGGTGATACATGGCAGACATACCAGTCACTTGTTGCCATTGGTTCAGGTGGATTTTTCGGAATGGGACTGGGAAATTCAAGACAGAAGTTTCAGTATCTTCCTGAGACAAAAAATGACTTTGTATTCTCAATAGTATGCGAGGAACTCGGATTTGTCGGGGCCGCTACTGTAATAGCACTGTTTGCGTTCTTTGTATTCAGAGGCTTTTATATCGCTTCAAAAGCACCGGATAAGTTTGGTATGCTTATGTGTATAGGACTTACTTCACAGATTGGTTTTCAGGCATTCCTGAATATTGCTGTTGTAAGTAATTTTATACCTAATACAGGTATCAGTTTGCCTTTCTTCAGTTATGGCGGAACAGCCCTGATGATGCTTCTGGCTCAGGTCGGGATAATACTTAATATATCAAGACAGGCACTTATGGATGCACCGGATGAAACACCTGAAAGGGTTGCAAGAAGGAAAAGAGCAGTTAAAGCAGTATCAAAAAAATAACGAAAGGTGAAATAATATATGAGAGCATTAATAACAGGCGGCGGAACCGGCGGACATATCAATCCGGCTCTTGCGATTGCCTCAATAATAAAAGAACATGATCCGGAGGCTGTATTTTTATATGCCGGTACTCCTTTTGGGATGGAAGCGAAACTTGTACCTCAGGCCGGATATGAATTTGCCCCTATAAAGGTTAAAGGATTTCAGAGACGTCTGTCATTTGAAAACATTAAGAAAAATATACAGGCAGCTGCATATCTTGCTTCATCAGCTCCAAGGGCGAACGAAATAATAAAAAAATTTAAACCTGATATTGTAATAGGAACCGGAGGATATGTAAGCGGACCCGTTGTACGTCAGGCGGCAAAAAAAGGAATTCCTACGGTGATACATGAGCAGAATGCGTTTCCCGGTGTAACAACAAGGATTCTTTCGAAAAGTGTTGACAAGGTTATGCTGACCGTAAAGGAGGCTCTTGAATATCTTGACAAGGATGTTGACTACACGGTTACAGGGTTACCTGTAAGAGCCGAACTGCTTAATAACAGCAAGGAAGAGGCAAGGAAAAAACTTGGATTCGACAGCAGCTTTACTGTTCTCTCATTCGGAGGAAGCCTTGGAGCCGGATGTATCAATGATACAATGGCAGAGGTTATAAAATATACGAGAGCCAACGGTTTAAATATCAATCATATTCACGGTTACGGTGGTATGGGAAAAGATACTTTCCCTGAGATTATGAAAAAATACAATGTTCCTCTTAAATCAGACAGAACAAGAATTACTGAATACATCAATGACATGGATATATGTATGGCAGCAGCTGATCTTGTTATCTGCCGTTCGGGTGCATCTACTCTTGCAGAACTTGAGGCGATGGGAAAGGCGTCAGTACTTATTCCTTCACCGATAGTTGCAGGAAATCACCAGTTCCATAACGCAAACGTTCTTGGTAAGGCGGGTGCAGCTGTTGTTATAGAACAGAAAAATGTAAAAAGTGACGATGTATGTGCAATGATTGAAGATTTTTACAATAATCCGTCAAAAATTACAAAGATGTCAGAGAATTCGAAGAAACTTTGGGTAAGTGATACTTCCGAAAGAATCTGGAATACTATCAGCAGCGTAGTAAGATAACTTTTGCAGCACAGACTGTAACCTGAAAAAAATTTTTTGCATATTATGTGTTAAAAAATGTTTTCGGGGGGCAGAAAATTGAATAAGCTTGTTATAAACGGTGGAAAAAAACTAAGCGGAGAAATAAAGCTTCAGGGAGCTAAAAACAGCATTCTTCCGATACTTTCAGCAACAGTGCTTACAAACGGAGAAACTGTTCTTGAAAACTGTCCGGATCTTTCTGATGTATATGCTTCATGCAGGATACTTACTCATATCGGTTTAAAGGTGTGCAGGGAAAATCCCGATATTATAGTTATATCAGGTACAGGTGCAAAGACATCTGAAATTCCGGATTCTCTCATGAGCTGTATGCGGTCATCTGTTAATTTTCTCGGATCTCTGATTGGCCGATGCGGTGAATGCAGTATTTCTTTTCCGGGAGGGTGTCAGCTTGGACCTCGTCCGCTTGATATTCATCTCTCGGCACTCAGGAGTATGGGAGTTTCCATTTCAGAAGAACACGGATACATAAAATGTACTGTTCCTCATGGAATACACGGAGCAAAAATTACACTTCCTTTTCCTTCCGTAGGTGCGACAGAGAATATTATTCTTGCTGCTGTACTGGCGGATGGAGAGACAGAGATCATAAATGCTGCAAGAGAACCGGAGATAAATGATCTGATTCTTTACCTGAAAAAGTGCGGGGCAAGAATCCAGTCTTCAGGCGGAGGAAATATATTTGTCGAAGGAGTAAGCAGCCTCAGCGGAACAGATTTCCGTATCATGCCTGACAGAATAGCAGCGGCGACATATATGGCAGCAGCTGCTGCAACCGGAGGTGCGGTTCAGCTAAACTGTACTGAAGGTATTGATACAGATCTTTTTACCGTATATTTTGAACAAATGGGCTGCAGGGTTTATAACAGCGGAAAGAGTGTTTTTATAAAATCAGGCAAAAGTATTAAACCGGTCAAATCGCTTAAAACCATGCCTTATCCCGGATTTCCTACTGATATGCAGGCAGTTTTTATGTCTGTACTATGCTGTGCTTCGGGTACAAGTGTATTTGAGGAAAATATTTTTGAAGACAGATACAGACATGTGGACGCTCTGAACAGAATGGGTGCTGATATAAAAGTATACGGGAAAATAGCTGTAGTTGAAGGCGTTGAACGGCTTTACGGTGCGGAGGTTTCAGCAACTGATCTGCGTGGCGGAGCAGCAATGGTGATTGCAGCACTTTCTGCTGATGGTAAAACAACTGTAAGCGAAGCAGGTCACATTGACAGGGGATATGAAAAGATTGAACAGATACTTTCTTCTGTTGGTGCAGATATTATAAGAAAATCCTGAAAGGTCAGAAAAATGCAGAATGTAAAAAAAGTAAATATTGAAAATAAAAACAATCATAAACGAGACAGACGAAGAAGAAAAAATATGCTTGGATACTATGTTCTTGTTGCAGTCCTTGCCACAGGAATAGCTGCATCTCTGTCAGTAACACTTCTTTTCAATGTTCATGAGGTTGAAATAACCGGTCTGGACGGATCTTCATATACTGAAGAAGAAATAGTCAGCAGTTCAGGAATTTCAAGAGGAGATAATCTTGTAAGAATGAATACTGATAATATACGCATGGATATGCTTGATGATCTTCTTATGATAGATGATGTAAAAATAAAGAAAGCTTTTCCTCATAAGGTTGAGATGGATATAGTTCCGAGTATTGAAGCAGCATATGTTGAATGCAGTGGAGGTTATGTTCTGATAAGTGAGAACTGGAGAATAATCGGACAGAAGGAAAAAACGGAAAATAAAAATCTGATTGTAGTAAAAGGATTTGAATGTGTCTCATCTGAGGAAAAAACAATTCTTTCCTCAAAAGATCATGACAAGGGTGAGATACTGAAAAATATACTTGACGAAATAAAAAAGCAGAATATAGAAAAGATGGTATCTGTCGATATCACTGACAAGTATGATATTGAATTAAACTATGATAACAGAATAACAATAAAAATAGAAAAACCGGATGATATTGAATATAAGCTGAAATATGCCTATAAGATTATTACTGATGAGCTGAGAGAAAATAAAAACGGTTATCTGATATATCGTAATTCTCTCGGATATTCCTATGTTTCAGAAGAGGAATATAACCGGATAAACAGTAATACAGGAACTTCTCTTCCGCAGGATGATGAAACTATCAGTCCTGAAGATACGGATATTCCGGTTTCAGAGGAAACAGCTGCAGGTCAGTATACCACGGCTGTGTCCTCAGCAATTTCAGATAAACCGGCACCGGTGACAGCGGCGGCTCAGCATGAGGGGTGGTAGAGAATTGTTATGAATAATATATCATATTTTTTTTAAATATCACTTGAAATTATAACGAAAATATGATAATATAATAG
>CAMCOJ010000051.1 GCA_945876405.1 uncultured Ruminococcus sp. | reverse complement strand
CACAAGGAGTATCGTCGGCAGCGTCAGATGTGTATAAGAGACAGTTCTTGAGGAGAGTGAGATTTACATTTCAAGCGGTTCGGCCTGTTCAAAGGGGGCAAAGAGCGGGGTCCTCGGTGAGTTCGGTATCAGTCCGGCACTTGAGGACAGTGCGCTTCGCATAAGCTTTACCCATGAAAATACAAAAGAAGAAACAGATGAGTTTTTTGCAGCACTTGAAGCTGCGGAAAAAAGACTGAGAAGATAACCGGAGGACAGTATGAAAGAAATTATACTCGCAAAATACGGCGAAATAGCCCTTAAGGGACTTAATAAAAACACATTTGAAAACCTTCTCATAAAAAATATGAGAAGACGTCTTGCTCCCCTTGGCAGTTTTTCATTTGACAGACAGCAGTCAACAATTTACGTTGAATCAGAAGACGAAAACACGGACTACGACGCAGTTCTTGAAAAATTAAAAACGGTTTTTGGTATCGCAGTTCTCTGCAGAGCCGCTGTGTTTGAAAAGGAATTTGAAAAGATCTGTGAAGGTACATACGAATATCTTGCAGATACCCTTGAATATGCACGTACATTCAAGGTTGAGGCAAAGAGGGCGGACAAGCGTTTCCCTATGAAATCCCCTGAGATCTGCTGCGAACTGGGCGGAAGAATCCTCGAAAAATTTCCTCATCTTAAGGTCGATGTAAAGAATCCTGAGGTAACTGTGACAGTCGAGATAAGAGACACAAATGCATATGTTCACGCAGTGAAGATTCACGGTGCCGGCGGACTTCCGGTCGGAAGCTCCGGAAAGGCTATGCTCCTTGTATCAGGCGGAATTGACAGTCCGGTTGCAGGTTATATGATGGCAAAGAGAGGTGTTCATATAAGTGCTGTTCACTTTGTAAGTCCTCCGTACACATCTGAAAGAGCCCGTATCAAGGTTGAACAGCTCTGTGAAAAGCTCACATCATACTGCGGAAATATTTCCTTCTTCTGTGTCCCGTTTACAGAAATTCAGGAGGCGATCAAGGATAACTGTCCGGAAGAATATTTCACTGTAATAATGAGAAGACTTATGATGGAAATTGCCCAGAGACTTTCTGAAAAGGACGAATGCCTTGCTCTTATTACAGGCGAGAGTGTTGGTCAGGTGGCAAGCCAGACACTTAAGGCTATTGCGTGTACTGATGCGGTGTGCAGAATGCCTGTGTTCAGACCTCTTATAGGTATGGATAAGACAGAGATAATTGAAATATCAAGAAAGATAGATACCTTTGATATTTCAATACAGCCGTACGAGGACTGTTGTACAGTATTTACACCAAAGCACCCTAAGACAAAACCAACAATAGAAGAGATAGAAAACGCTCAGAATTCATTTGATTTTTCAAAAATGGTAGAAAAAGCTGTGGAAGAAACTGAGATTAAGGTGATAAAATTCTGAGATCTATTAATAATTTGTTCAAAATTCAGAAACAATTTATTTACAAAATTTAGTTTAAAACGTACACAACAGCCGCTTATTTTATATCTGCATTTGTGAAAATGCTAAAGATGTTGCTCAGAAACTTGACAAACAAGCCGGACGAGTGGTAAAATTGTTATCATTAAGCGGAAGTTGTGCTTACAGGAGAGAATAAAATGAGTAAATCAGCTGTTCAGAAAAAACAATCCGCAAAGTTTTCATATACAGATGTTCTGAAAAACCTTTTTCCATGGAAAGGTGATTCGGTTAAGGAGATTATCAGAAAGACGGTTTTTCTTATTGCAGTAACGGTTTTTGGCGTCTGTGCCTTTCTGATATTCGAGTACTTTTATGAAAACTTCAAAAATAACAGTATGTATCATGATATACAGAAGGATATACCTCAGCTTTCGGAACTTGTACAGAACGATGCTGAAAATTCATATGAAGACGAAGAGATGCTTTCGTATATGAAGACTCTCGTTGATATGAATCCTGATGTTGTCGGATATATTCAGATACCGGATAAAAACGGAAGCTGCAAAGACAGTGGTGTGGATTATCCTGTTGTCCAGAAGCGCGAAGAGTCTGAAAGGGATTTTTATCTTGATCATAATTTCCGTGGTGAGGAAGCAAGAGCAGGTTCGATTTATCTTGATTACAGAAACGTCCTTTCATCAAGGGAACGTTCCGGCAATCTAATAATATACGGACACGAGATGTCTGACGGAAGTATGTTCGGAAAACTCAAGAATTATTATACTGACTCATATTTCTACGAAGAGCATCCGCTTATTCTGCTTTCTTCAAGATATGAAGTATCAACTTACAAGATATTTGGTTACTATTACGCTGACGGCGGGGAGGGTGACTGTGAGTTCTTCTATACAGACAAGACTGATTTCGGTTCGGAAGATGAGTTTTACGACTATGTAAATCAGATAAAGAGAAGAGCTCTGGCAGAGAACAATGTGGATGTTAAGTATGGTGATGAGCTCCTCACACTTTCAACGTGCATAACGGGAGCATACACTGATGCCAGATTTGTGGTTGCTGCAAGAAAACTCAGACCGGGTGAAGACGAGTATGCCGGTACGGAGGAGAGCAGAACCAGAGAAAATCCTCTTATGCCGCTTGAGTGGTACAAGGCAAGAGGAGAAGAAAAGGATTATGACGACACAGATTTTGTGCCTTATGGTTAAGAAAGGCAGATTGGATGAATAAAAAAAAGATCATTATTGCTGTAAGTGCAGCAGTAGCAGTATTTGCAGTTGCGGCAGTGGCATTTGTTATCAGCAGAAAACCAAAAAATGAAATAGAAATTGTTCCGGATGTAACAACAGCAGTTAGTACAGCTCCGGAAACGCAGCCGGAAACAGAACCGGTCACAACATTTGCTCCGTTTGTAAACGGACTCAGCCTCAAAGCACAGGAATACAAGGAGATGAACTCCGATACTGTCGGCTGGATAAGAATCAGTAATACTGTTATCGACTATCCTGTTGTAAGGGCGTCTGACAACGATTATTACATAGACAAAGACTTTGACCGCAACTATGATCCGGCCGGATGGGTGTTTATGGATTACAGATGCGGAATTGAGCCGGAGTATTTTACAGAAAATACTCTCCTCTACGGTCACAATATGGCAAGCGGTGTCATGTTCAGTGACCTTAAGAACTACGAGAGATACGAGGATTTTTATGAACAGAATCCTATAGTCGAAGTAAGTTCTCTCACGGCTGATTATCAGTTCAAAATATTTGCGTTTATGCTTTGCAACGGTGTTCACGGATCAGACTTCGAATTCTGGAACTATATTTTCTTCTCACGGGAAAAGGAGCCGGAATGG
Source organism: uncultured Ruminococcus sp. (assembly GCA_945876405.1). Taxonomy (GTDB): domain Bacteria; phylum Bacillota; class Clostridia; order Oscillospirales; family Ruminococcaceae; genus HUN007. Next base: position 6,934 of record CAMCOJ010000051.1, on the reverse strand, counting down.
ACTCTGAAGGAATACCTTTCAAAGATTGACGATAAATCACTTATCACAACGAATGTTGATCTCAGAGAAGATGACAAATATCTTGCTCTTTCAACATGTTACGGCGGAGACACTACCGATCCTACACGTTTTGTTGTACTGGCCAGAATGGTCAGACCGGGTGAGGATCCGCTTGAAGGTACAACCGGAAGTGTAAGACGCTACTGATGAGTACGCGTGTGACTAAGTGAAATCTAATTTATCCTTTTTTATAAAGGAATCGAATGGAGTTTTTATGAAAGAACAATTACCACTAAAGCGAATATTTATCGGTTTAGCTGCATGTGTTACAGCCGGTGTTGCTGTCACAGCTGCAGGTACGGTAAATACAGCAGTGCTGAATCTCCCGGAGATCAGTTCTTCTTACGTGCTTAGAAGTGAAGCAGTGTGGGACGATACATACAGCACTGAAGCCTCAGTTGTAGCGCTCAATCATGAAGAAACTAATAATAACAGCAGCAATATAACAAAACTAATAGACCTTACAGTTTCATCGAGTGCATTCAAAGCGGTTATGGAAAATCAGGAAGAGGCTGGACAGCCTGAACAGGCTGAGACAACAGAAGAAACCGCAGAGGAGACACAGGAAGAGTACAAAGTTGAAGAATGGTGGAAAGCAGAGCTTTCGGACTATTCAGAAACTTTGGAACAGCAGGAACTTATTCCTACCGATATACCTGATCCGGAACAGCCGGAAGCAACAGAACAGCCGGAGTCTGAGGGAAGTTCAGCGAATGAACCGGGTATTATACAGACACCTTCTGTACCTGCACAGAGCGGTACATCAGTTGGTGCAGCTGAGATAAGACTGCCTGATACCCTTACACCGAATACAGTTTATTTTACAAGCTATGGTTACGGACACGGAATAGGAATGAGCCAGAACGGTGCAAACTACTATGCAAAGTACGGCGGATATGATTATCTTCAGATTCTTGAACATTATTATCCTGGTACAACAATTGCATATACACCTGATGCAGAGACAGAAACAATTTCTGTAAGAGGATACTCAGGAAGTGTTGTTGACATCATTTCCATGGTGTGCAACGCAGAGATAGGTTCCTCATTTGAAGTTGAAGCAATCAAGGCACAGGCTGTAGCAGCATATACATATGTAAAGCATGCAGGCGGTTCAACAAGCGGTATGGCAATTAAGCCGGGACCGGATCAGAAGATTATTGACGCAGTGAAGTCAGTTCTCGGTCAGGCTGTATACTATAACGGTTCGTATGCACTTACAATGTTCTGTGCATCCAGCGGTGGTGCAACAGCTTCGAACAAGGATATTATAATTGACGATATACCTTATCTGAGATCTGTGGTATCCGAATATGATGCACAATATGATTCTCACTACGGTGAGATTACATCGATGAGTGTTGATACTCTTCGTTACAGAATTCAGAGCAGTTACGGAATTACACTTTCATCATCCTACGGCTCATGGATTCAGCCGGAGATTGGCGACGGCGGATATGTACGCAGAGTAACAATTGACGGACAGAAAACAGTAAACGGATATGATTTTGCAAGGGCTATTGGCCTTAAGACACCAAAGTTTTCTGTATACTGTAACTAAAGTTAAGACCAGACTTTTCCGGACTGTGAAGGCAGCTTCGGAAAAGTCTGTTTTTATATCAGAGAAAAAAGGGGGACTAAATTATGAATATGTACGAAATAATAACAAAAACCAAGCACGGACAGAAACTCAGTTCCGATGAGATATGCTGGCTCGTTTCAGGCTATGTCGAGGGAAGTATACCTGATTATCAGGTTTCAGCATGGCTTATGGCGGTAAACCTTAATTCGCTTTCTGACGAGGAAACTCTTTGCCTTACCATGGCGATGAAAGATTCCGGTGATACGGTTGACCTTTCTTCTGTAAAGAATGTTACTGTTGACAAACACAGCACAGGTGGTGTAGGTGATAAGACAAGCCTTATAATCGGTCCGGTTGCTGCGGCATGCGGAGTCAGTGTTCCTAAGATGTCGGGAAAGGGACTTGGGCATACAGGAGGTACAATAGACAAGCTTGAGAGTATACCGGGATTTCGCACCGGAGCAGGTTTTGATGAATTTATCGGATATGTTAACAATACTGGCTTTTCTATAGTTTCACAGAGCGGAAATCTTGTTCCTGCTGACAAGAAACTCTATGCACTGAGAGATGCAACAGCTACGGTTGACAGCATTCCTCTGATTGCCTCAAGCATTATGAGCAAGAAACTTGCGATGGGGGCGGACTGTATCCTCCTTGATGTAAAGACCGGAAGCGGGGCATTTATGAAGAGTGTTGAGGACTCAGAGAGACTTGCTTCACTTATGGTTCGCACTGGAAAAAATGCCGGTAAAAAATGTATGGCAGTTATAACTGATATGGATATTCCGCTTGGAAGAGCAGTGGGCAATACGCTTGAAGTCATAGAGGCTGCCGAAGTTCTGAAGGGAAATTCAAAAGGAAGGCTTTATGAACTGTGTATGGAGCTTGCTGCAGATATGCTTGTTATGGCTGGTAAGGGTTCAAAGGAAGAGTGCATTGAAGCAGCTAAGGAAGCAGTTGATTCAGGAAGAGCACTTGATGTATTCAGACGCTCTGTTACTCAGCAGGGCGGCGATGCGGGATTTATTGATGATTACAGTAAGCTCGGAAAAGCTGTTCACGAATGTTCTGTGTACAGTAAAACAGAGGGATATATATGCGGAATGAACAGTGAGGAGATAGGACTTGTTTCACTTGAACTTGGTGCCGGACGAAAGACAAAGGAAAGTCCGGTTGATTACAGTGCCGGCATTATTCTTGAGAAAGAGTACGGAGACTATGTAAAGGCAGGAGACAAGCTCTTTACCCTTTATACATCAACCGAATGCAATATTGTTCAGGCAGGGGAAAAAGCACTTGATGCACTGAGTTTTTCAGAGAATAAACCCGAACAGAGAAGATGTGTAATTAAAGTAATCGATTGATGACAAAAAATATTATCAGATATTACTCAAAATATATTGACAATGCCCTGGAAAAGGGATAAAATTATATATAATGAATTGTATTTACACTTGCATAAGCTGGTTTAAGTAATGATTTAAGTAATATCACAGGAGGAAGAAACGATGGGATTTTTAGAAAAAGTAGGCGGATTTGCAGAAAAGGCTAGTGAAAGGGTAAAGAAGTCAGCTTCAGATGTAGCTGACAAGTCAAAGCTTCTTGCAGAAAAGGCAAAGCTTAAGAGTCAGATCAATTCTGAAAACTCAAATATTAACAAGGCATATACAGAGCTTGGTAAAAAGTATTTTGAAGTAAGCGGTCATGAACCGGGTGAAGAATACAGCGAGATAGTTACTAAGATCAATGATTCTATGTCACATATCGCTGAACTTCAGCAGCAGCTTGCAGCACTTGAGGTTGAAACAACATGTCCTAAGTGCGGTGCAGCAGTGAAGAAGGATCAGCAGTTCTGTCAGTCATGCGGAGCAAAACAGGAAAGTTTCGTTGACGTTTCAGCAGATGACATAGAAGTTGTGGTTGAAGTGGAAAAAGCTGCAGAAGATCAGACAAATTGTTAATTATGTACTTACACGCTCCGGCATCTTTCGGGATGGCCGGAGCATTTTTTGTGTCATTTTGCTGAAATCTGGCATATCTTATTAGTGTGGAATGAACCCTGGCAGTAACTGCAGATGATTTCCACAGAATATGATAAGGAGGAAGGAAAATGGACTATGGTTATTTTGACATAATGCAAATGAATGCTGCGGGAATGCCGGCCACTGAACCGAAGAATAAGCCGCAGCGTCCGACAGACAGATTTCCTGCGGAAACACCGCTGGGAATGGCATATGTTCCGTTTCAGACTATGAATACCATGTATGACCCGGAAGAGGGACTTGAAAGAGGAACTATTTATCCGGAGCTTGATTTTCCGCTGCAGTATACAGAGGAGGGAATGCCATGAACGAGAAGGATATGCTTATGAGAGCAATAAAGAAGTATGACTTCGCACTGTATGAGCTTAATCTCTATCTGGATACTCATCCGCATTGCAGCAATGCACTGGCATATTTCAGAAAATACAAAGATCTCAGGGATAAGGCTGTTGAGGAATACAATAAGAAATACGGCCCGGTTACTGCCGACCAGACAAATACTGATGAGGGCTGGAAATGGGTAGATGAACCATGGCCGTGGCAGAAGGAGGGAAACTGATATGTGGAAATATGAAAAGAAACTGCAGTATCCCGTTAATATAAAAAAACCGGATGCAAGGATGGCGCAGGTCATTATCAGCCAGCTCGGTGGTCCTGACGGAGAACTTGCAGCCTCGCTGAGATATCTGAACCAGAGATATTCCATGCCGTACAGTGAGGTGACGGGACTTCTGACAGATATCGGCACCGAGGAACTCGCCCATGTAGAGATGATATCGGCTATGCTTTACCAGCTGACTAAGGATCTCAGCATTGATGAGATAAAGAAATCAGGATTTGACAAGTATTTTGTTGATCATACGCTTGGCATTTATCCGCAGTCTGCAGCCGGAGTGCCGTTTACAGCGGCGTATTTTCAGTCGAAGGGGGATCCGATAACGGACCTTACGGAAAATATGGCGGCAGAACAGAAGGCAAGGTCCACATACGACAACATTCTGCGTCTTGCGGACGATCCAGATGTAAAAGATGCGATAAGATTCTTAAGACAGCGTGAGATTGTGCATTTCCAGAGATTCGGTGAAGGTCTGAGAATAGTGCAGGATAATCTTAATGCGAAAAACTTCTACGCCTGCAACCCGGCATTTAACAGAAACTGCGGAAGAAGACCGCGAATGTAAAAGAAAATCCCGGCAGGATTCTGTCGGGATTTTTATATACCATTTTTCGATTCGCTGGTTTTTTGTTGTAAAACTCAGATAATTCCCTCATTTTTTGTTGTATTCCTCTTGTAATTCGCTCATTTTTTGCATAAGATATTGACTGTCGGGTATAAAAAGAGTATAATGGTCTTAAAAAAAGAGGTGTTAGGCTATGTACCTGAAAAGAAAAATTGACGATTATCTTTCGGAATGGGCTTCGGATCCCAATAAAAAGCCTTTAATCGTGCGTGGAGCAAGACAGACAGGCAAGACGGAATCTATTCTTCATTTTGCATATAAGAATTACGAAAGCGTTATTGAAATAAATTTTGTCAAAGACCAGAAATACAAGAAAATTACTGTAGATGGTTATGATGCAGCCGATATTATTAAGAATATTTCTCGAATAGACCCAGGCAAGAAATTCATTCCTCAGAAGACGTTGATTTTCTTTGATGAAATTACTGAGTTTCCTGATATTGCAACAGCATTGAAATTTTTTAAGATTGACGGACGTTTTGATGTAATTTGCAGTGGCTCTATGCTCGGTGTTAATTACAAAAAAATAGAGCACAACAGCGTTGGCTACAAAACAGATTACACTATGTACTCAATGGATTTTGAGGAGTTTTTATGGGCAAAGGGATACGATTCTTCAGTTGTAGATGATATGCTTGACCACATGAAAACTTTTACACCATTCAATGAGCTTGAAATGGATTTATATCACTCAATGTTTCTTGATTACTGCGTACTCGGCGGTATGCCCGCGGTAATTCGTGATTATATTGAAAAAGGAACATTTGAAGGCTCTCTTGACACTCAAAGGCAGTTAATTGCAGATTACAAGGAAGATATACGCAAATATGCCGAAGGTGTTGATCAGACCAGAATTGTCAATGTTTTCAATAGAATTGCACCGCAGCTTGCCAAAGAAAATAAGAAGTTTCAGGTTTCAAAGGTTGCAACAGGAGCAAGATTTCACGATTATCGTGGCTGTGTAGAATGGCTGTCGGACGCTGGTATTGCAAACATCTGCTATTGTCTTGACTTCCCGGAGCTGCCTCTGAACGGAAATTATGACCTGGATAAATTCAAGCTTTACTTTGCCGATACAGGACTTTTGGTATCTCTGCTCGATGAGGAAGCAGGAGAAGACCTGCGAGCCAATCGAAATCTGGGTGTTTATAAGGGTGCTTTGTACGAAAATGTAGTAGCTGAAGCACTGGTTAAAACAGGCTATTCTCTGTTCTATTACAAGCGTGATGATTCCACTCTGGAGGAAGATTTCTTTATCAGGAGTAAGGATTACCTTATTCCTGTTGAGGTGAAATCAAGGTCAGGCAGGTCAAAATCCCTCCGTACCTTAATAGAGAGCGATAAATACAGCGATATTCAGTACGGCTTTAAGCTTACATTCAATAATGTGGGCTACAGCGACCAGGTATACACATTCCCGTATTTCTGCACATTCCTCCTGAAACGGTTTATGAAAACCTTTGAACCGATTGAATAATATACCCGCAAACGCCTGTTTTACGGGCTTTTCCAGATGTACCATACCGATAACGATACAGGCACCGAGGAACTCGCCCATGTAGAGATGATATCGGCTATGCTTTACCAGCTGACTAAGGATCTCAGCATTGATGAGATAAAGAAATCAGGATTTGACAAGTATTTTGTTGATCATACGCTTGGCATTTATCCGCAGTCTGCAGCCGGAGTGCCGTTTACAGCGGCGTATTTTCAGTCGAAGGGGGATCCGATAACGGACCTTACGGAAAATATGGCGGCAGAACAGAAGGCAAGGTCCACATACGACAACATTCTGCGTCTTGCGGACGATCCAGATGTAAAAGATGCGATAAGATTCTTAAGACAGCGTGAGATTGTGCATTTCCAGAGATTCGGTGAAGGTCTGAGAATAGTGCAGGATAATCTTAATGCGAAAAACTTCTACGCCTGCAACCCGGCATTTAACAGAAACTGCGGAAGAAGACCGCGAATGTAAAAGAAAATCCCGGCAGGATTCTGTCGGGATTTTT
>CAMCOJ010000050.1 GCA_945876405.1 uncultured Ruminococcus sp. | reverse complement strand
GAGATTTCTGCCTGTCTCGTGGGCTCGGAGATGTGTATAAGAGACAGATAAAACAATAATCAATCGATGTGCAAGACTTGCTTCGAACGGATTCATTATCCCTGTAATAGTAAATACACGAATTCGTTCATACAGACTTAGTGAATTCACAAAATCAAACACAAAACTGCTGATAAAGAATTTGTAATTATTCTGAAAAAAAAACACCGCATACGCTGTAAAAATGCGTATGCGGTATAATTTTATTATTTTTTAGGTCCAAGTACTTCGATTATCTTTGAAAGATACTGTCTGAGTCTTGCAAGGTCGCCGAGATTTACTTTTCCGCTTCCGTCCACATCTGCTGCCTTCATATTACTGTCAGCTATTCCGGCACCGTCTGCAAGATAGATTGCAAGAACTGAAAGGTCAGTTACGTCAACCTTTCCGTCTCCGTTGACATCGCCGTAATTAACACTGCCAGGCTCGTCAGAAGGATTACCCGAAGGCTCAGTTACCGGTGGTTCAGTGTCGCCGTCGACAGGATTTCCGTAAACAAGCTTTCCGTTGTAGTAGAGAGGAATGTTAAGAGTTTCTCCGAAGAAATCACTCTTTTCAAGACCTTCGCGGCTGTAGTCATTTGTCGGATCCCAGTTACTCTTGAATTCGCTGTCCTGAGCAGCTATAAGTCCGAGCTGAATGTCCCTTGTTCCGAAGAACTTGTAGTCACCCCAGTCCATTTCGATATAGTAGGTTTCGTCATCAACCTTATGCGGACCAGTTACTGAAGAACTGTATTCACCCTTGGTATCCGACTCAATCTGATCATAGTATATCTCAACAGAAACATCATCAATTGACTGCCCGTGTTCAAGGAGCTCGCTGATATTAAAGTAATATCTCGCCTTGAATCCGTTCAGATATGCAGGAGGCTGTGTCTGAGCACTTGTCACTCTTACAGTGAACTGCGTCCTCTCAGTGTTCTCCTGATTTACAAGAGCTTCAACGAAGAACGACTGTTTTTCCTCTTCTTTAGGAGGGAAATCAGCCTGCGGCTTCATATCAGGCGTTCCGAAATAATTATAAAGTCCTGCACATGCACCTGTGAATCCGGCATTGTAGTCAACTGCAACTTCGTTGTATACAAAGTCAGCAGTTATATCTCTGTGCCAGTCACCGTCATCCGGCCCGCCTACAAGAGCGCCCCAGAGTACGTGAGTCTGGTCTACCGGGTCATCCATGCTGAGTGTTGTTGAAGCATGTGACGCTCTGTGATGAGGATGTGAGGCTGAATTTTCAGCATATCCAACGATATAGCATCTGTTCATAGGGTTTTTGCCCATGATATATTCCATCTGGCTCTTCGCCCATTCGGAGAACTGTGAATCCTCCTCGCCTCTTGCAGCTGTTTCCTTCTGGTAAACCAGAGCACAGAGCTGTGCAGCAGTATTGTAACGTGCGGAACCGTAAGGATTAAGCACCGAGAACCCGGCCGGTGAGGCTGAGAGTTTGTCTGTGTCATTGCTTATCTGGTCAGTGTACTGGTATTCTGTTTCCCATAGATGGTCTGCAGGCGCACCCGGTTCAGCATGCGGAAGTCCCGACCAGAACTCAAGATTCCATCTGAATATGTACCAGTCACGTGCTGTATTTGTTATAGGTGCGAGCTTTGCAAATACACCGCCCCATACTGTATCCCAGCAGTGTACCCAGATGTTCTGCCAGATATTTCCTGTATTTCTGATGATACGCTTCATATAACCTGTGTAGTCATATGAACCGTCAGCATTCGGAGTATCAGAGAGACTGATTATTGAATCAATATAGTCATAGTTGCCTGTGCATTCATAGAGCCATACAGCAGCCCATGAAAGTTCATCCCAGGCATAGCTTGAATCGTAGAAGCTGCTTCCGTATCCAAGACTCTCCTTGTCACTGTACTCCTCATCAAAACTGTCAATGTATGTGTGAGTCTCAACTGCGAAATCGTAAAGAGCAAGTGCAGTCTTAAGTGACTTTTCCGCATACTCAGGGTCGGTGTCCTTAAAATTCAGGTAGTTGATTGCAAGTGAAGCTGCAGCACCTGCAGCGCAGTCGGACGCCGGAACATCTGCTGTCGCAAAATATGCCGGTCTTGCAAAATCATCAAAGTGATCCATATCCTGAAGTTCAGGCGGATTCCAGTAGTTATGGTCATTGTCACCTTCTGCAACCTGATAGCAGTATGCAATAACCTTTCCGTCCTCGTCAAGGAAGGTTGCCTTCATGTAAAAATCATTGAACCAGCGAAGAATATCCTCAACGTGTTCCTGCTGTTCAGCTTTGATATATGCGTCTCTGAACTCATAGTAGCCCCAGCCTACTGTTGAAGCTGCGTATGAACCCGGAAGTCCGAACTTAACATGGTCTCCGGCATCGTGCATACCGCCGCCGAGATCAACGAACCCGTCACCGTCCGGATCAAGTATATCCCTGTATTCATCGATAAATTCCTGTGTAAGGTCTGTGCCGATGTACATGTGTTTCTGTTCATTTACAATCTCAAGAGGCTGGAGAGGAATTTTGTAGTCCTCAACGTGACAGTCGCCTCTCCATTCGAGAAATCCGTCAGTTATGCCGGCTCCGCACTTGTTTGCGTCGTAAAATGTAAGTGAATACTGAAGTGCCTTGGCAAAGTTCACCTCAACATCATCATAGCTGAATGAATCCGGGTCAGGAAATGTCTGGTCAGTAATCGGCGGCGGATCTTCACCCGCCGACGCACCGACCGGCTGTGCTGCAAATCCGAACGCCATCGAAAGGCTTAAAAATGCAGCAAGAAATCGGTTGATTTTTTTCATATGATTTTCCTTTCTTCCAGGGTGTTTTTATCCTGAAATCAGTTACTTTTTCGGACCTACAGAATCCGTTACCTTGGAAAGATACTGTCTGAGTGCAGCAAGATCCGCAAGATTAACCTTTCCGTCGTATGCAGTATCAGAAGCCTTTAATGCATCATCACTGAGTTTTTTATCGCCTATAAGGTAAAGGCTGAGGTATGAAAGGTCTGTAACGTCCACCTTTCCGTCAAGATTTACATCGCCGTAGATAATTTCGGAAGGAGTCGGTTTTATTCCCGGTTCTTCTGAAGTCTCAAAAGGAGGGTTACCGTATACAAGCTCATCGCCAAGATAAAGAGGAATATTCTGAGTTGGTCCGTATTCGTCACTTATCTCAAGTCCCTCGCGGCTGTAGTCATTTGTCGGGTCCCAGTTAGCATTGTAATCAGCGTCCTGACCGACAATAATACCGAGCTGAAGTTCCATAGCTCCTCTGAACGGAATTCCCGTCCAGTCCATTTCCACATAGTAAACATTGTCCTTTACATGAACAGGGTCGGAAACCTTAACCTGTTTTTCCATATTGGAATTTGCAGCAACCTTGTCATAGTAAACTTCAACCTTGATATCGTCAGTTGACTGTCCGTGTTCCTTAAGTTCAGTTATATCAAAGTAGTAGCGTGCCTTAAGTCCGTCTATGTATCTTGGTGGCTGTGATGTGTCAGCATGAATTCTTACTGTGTACTGTGTTCTTTCCTTGTTTTCCTGATTTACAAGAGCTTCAAGCCAGAATTCCTGTGCAGGTTCTTCCTTCGGAGGGAAGTTTTCTTCAGGAAGCATATCCTCTGTTCCGTAATATTCGTACAGACCTGCAAGGCAGCCTGTTACAGCTGCGTTATAGTCAACCGCTACTTCGTTGTAGATATAGTCCTTGGTAATGTCTCTGTGCCAGTCAGTTGCATCCGGACCGCCAACGAGAGCACCCCAGAGTACATGTGTCTGATCAACAGGATCATCCATGCTGAGTGTTGAGGAACCGTGAGCTGCACGGTGGTGAGGATGTGAAGCTGCTGTTGGTGAATAGCCTACGATATAAGGACGATTCATAGGATTCTTTCCGAGGACATATTCCATCTGTCCTTCAGCCCAGTCCGCAAATCTTGCATCCTCTTCGCCTCTTGCAGCCGTTTCCTTTCTGTACACTGCTGCACAGAGACCGGCTGCTGTATTATAACGGCATGAACCGTATTCGTTGAGCATAGAGTATCCGGCAGGTGTTTTTGCAAGGAATGTGGTATCCTTTTCATCAAGCTCTGTTGTATATTCGTACGGAAGGTTCCAGAGCTCATCGGCCATACCGCCCGGATATGTGTGCGGGATTCCTGACCAGTACTCAAGGTTCCATCTGAAGATATACCAGTCACGTGCAGTATTTGTTATAGGTGCAAGCTTTGCGAAAACGCCGCCCCATACTGTATCCCAGCAGTGAACCCAGATGTTCTGCCATGTACTTCCCGTTGTCTTGATAATTCTCTTTATATAACCCGTATATGTAACATGACCCATATCATCCTTGAGATTTTCATCAACGGAAATGATATCATCAATATAGTCATAATTACCTGTACATTCATAAAGCCATACAGCAGCCCACGCAAGTTCATCATAGTCATAGCTTGATGTGTAGAAACCGCCGTCATAGCCTAAGCTGAGAACTGACATTCCTTCGTCTTCTGCATGAGTCTCAACAGCAAAGTCATAAAGAGCAATGGCTTTTTTAAGACTTTCCTCTGCATACTCAGGCTCTGTATCCTTGAAGTTCAGATAGTTGATTGCAAGTGAAGCTGCTGTTCCTGCACACATATCAGTTGCAGGTGTGTCAACTGTTGCAAAGTATGCCGGTCTTGCAAAGTCAAGAAGCATGTCCGAGCTCTGAAGTTCAGGCGGATTCCAGTAGTTATGGTCATTGTTTCCTTCGCCAACCTGATAGCAGAAAGCAATAACCTTTCCGTCCTCGTCAAGATATGTTCCGTTCATATAGAAGTCATTGAACCAGTGGAGAATATCCTCAACGTGCTCCTGCTGACCTGATTTTTCATATGCATCCCTGAATTCATAGTAGCCCCAGCCTACTGTTGAAGCGGCATACGAACCCGGAAGTCCGAACTTAACATGGTCCCCGGCATCATGCATTCCACCGCCGCAGTCCATATATCCGTCACCGTCCGGGTCAAGGATATCCTTGTACTCATCGATGAATTCCTGGGAAAGATTTGTTCCGAACTTGGCATCGGCACCTTCAAGTGACATAGGCTTCAGAGGAATGTTATAGTCCTCAACATGACAGTCACCTCTCCACTCCAGCCACTTAAGTCCCGGATTGCCGTTTTCATCAACATCGTATCCGCACTTGTTTGCATCGTAAAAATACAGCACGTACTGAAGTGCTTTTGCAAAGTTTATCTCAACGTCATCGTAACTGAATGAATCCGGATCAGGAAATACCCTCTCTTCATCCGTAACCTCCGGTGGTTTCTCCCCCGCATCAGCACTTACATTAAAAGCTGTAAAAGCTGAGCTGCAAAGTACAGATACGCTAAGCAATGATGCAAGAATTCTTCTGAATCCTGTTTTTTTCATAATACACGACCTTTCTTAAATTTTTATATAATACCCATCCGCTAAAATGCCCTACACATATATTATACTACCTTACAATATCTGTTTCAATACTAACTGATATAATAAATTCTATAAAGATTTCCTCTGCGATATAGTTAAAATATCAGAATCAGAAGTGTACATTATTGAATTATTCAGAAGAATATGATATGATATATGTATGTGTTTATCCACATATAACGCAAAAATACATAGAAAAGAGGAATTTTTTTGACATCAGTATTTATCTACACAATACTGGCCTGCTCCATTTTCTGGATTGTGTATTCCGGAAGAATAAAACATGGTTATTCAGGCTATTCATTTGCTGAACTTATACCGTTCTGGCTTCTTATGAGGCTTTGTCCGTTCATGATGCTTAAAACCAAAGCAGCCGGGAATATAACCGCACTCATTGTCGATACGGTTATACTGATACTCATATACATAATCACTGCCCGACTGAAAAGAAATCCACGTGAAGCTGCAGCTCTGTATATGTTCTGTCCGCTGCCGGCAATGTGCATCGCTGTTGGTACAGCAAGGACAACGATAATAAATGCGGCGACAGCTGTCGTGGCTGTGCTCCTGGTTATACTGGCACTTAAAAAATTCAAAATTATTTCACCATCTGTTTTCCTTAAGGGATATATCGCTGCATGTACAGGAAGTTTCTTCATAATGTACGCTTTATACTGTCAGTTCGTCTCATTTTCCGATATTTTTAAAGGGGGCAAACCTCCGGTAATGCTCATTGCCGGTCTTGTGTGCGTTGCTGCCGGAATAGTCCTGTTTTTTATCAAAGCATTCTCCGGAGGAAAAACACCGGAAAAGAAAACAGAGTCTTCATTGCAGCCTCAGAAAACCGCACACTCTTCTGAAACAACATCCGGAGAAAAGTTCGGTATAAAGAACATCATTCATCTGGCAGTTCTTACTGCAGTCTATGCTGCAGCAGTTGTTTTCCAGCTTGGCAGCCACGAAGCACCGAAAACCGGCGTATGCTTCAACTCAGACAACTCAGAATTAATCATCGACCTGGGTGAATACACTACGGTTTCAAAAATAGACTTCTTTCTCGGACAGGAAAGTCTCAGAAGCATATCTTTTTCAGCATACAATGAAGTTGACAAAGAGTGGATGTCAATAAAAACCGAGGAACTGAAAACAGCATTTGCCTGGAATTCAGTTGATATTGCATGGTCAGTCCGTTACATCGGACTTGTATTCGGCAGTTCGGATACTCATGTAAATGAAATTGTAATACTTGACAACGAAGGTAACCGGATTACTCCGGCAGATACTTCAAGGGCACCGGAACTGTTTGACGAACAGGATATGCATCCGGAATATCCGACGTATTACTACCGAATGATGTTTGACGAGATTTATCACGGTAGAACAGCTTATGAATTCCTGAACGATCTTACAATCTATGAAAATACACATCCGCCTCTCGGAAAGACACTTATTTCGATAGGTATCGCCCTGTTCGGAATGAATCCTTTTGGCTGGAGAATCGTATGTGCCGTACTTGGTACAGCAATGGTTCCTGTGATGTACCTTTTTGCATGGAAACTTTCGCACAGATCCGATACGGCACTTACCGGCGGAATACTTATGGCTACGGAATTCATGCACTTTACACTTTCCAGAATAGCAACTATTGATATAATAGTTGCACAGTTTATTTTGATGATGTTCTTCTTTATGTTCTGCTTTGTTCAGGAAATGCAGCAGGAAGGAAAATTTTCAAAACAGATACTCTGGCTTCTGTTAAGCGGAATTTCAACCGGACTTGCCATATCAACAAAATGGACAGGTCTTTACGCAGCTGCAGGACTTGCCGTTATCTTCTTTACTTTTCTCCTTAAACACTGTCTGTCAGAAGGAAAGAAACTGAAAGAATCTTCAAAATATCTGACAAAGCTGTGCATTGTCTGTGTAATTTCTTTCATAATTATTCCTCTTTCTTTCTACTGTTTGTCATATATAGAATTTGTTCAGTCATACCCGGATAAAAACATAATACAGCATGCAATTGAAAATGCTCAGTCCATGCTTTCATATCACTCCGGTATAAGAGATTCCCATCCATACGAATCACCATGGTATTCATGGATAATCGATCAGAAATCACTTCTCGATGCAATAACAGTAATGGATGACGGCAAGATCAGCTCTCTGGCGACATTCGGCAATCCTCTTGTCTTTATTGCAGGTTTTGCAGCATTTGTTTACAACGTTTATCTCTGGAAAGTAAAGGAAGATAAACCAGCACAGTTCCTGTCAATAGCTTATCTCTCCATGCTCATGCCATGGCTCTTCATACACAGAACAGTATTTATCTATCAGTATTTTGGCTGCGTTATAATTATGGTTATGCTTATCTGTAATTCACTTATACAGATGAAACGCAGAATAAAAACTACAGAAACCATAATGGTCATCGCTTCTGTCCTGCTCTTCGTTATGTTTTTCCCGGAAATATCAGGAATAACAGTAGACAGGGAATACACAGACAAGGTACTGGAATGGCTTCCTACATGGGTTTTCGAATAAACTCCACCCTGTACAAAACAAAAACTCCGAAAGCTTTACGCCTTCGGAGTTTTTGTTTTACTGACTTTTTTCTTCGTGATATTCTTTTTCTGTATTGACATTCCAGATATTTTTTCTGTCCGTCTTTCCTTCGATAATATTCTTTACCGTCTCAAAAGCAGTAACCATGCTGTGATCCATATTGTTGTACCTGTGCTGTCCGTTTCTTCCTACGCAATAGAGATTGTCATACGTATCAAGATACTCTATAAGTGTGTCAATCTCGCTGTATGTATCAAAGTACGCAGGATATGCCTTCTTTACCCTTTCTCTGTGCGAATCAAGAACATCACTGCTGCTGTTGATAACGCCCATTGAAGCCAGTTCCTTAGCAGCCATATCGATACACGCCTCATCGGAGAGATTCCAGAAACTGTCGTTTTCATTGCAGAAATACTCAAGACCTATCCATACTGTATTTTCAGGGTCTTCAACCATATAAGGGGACCAGTTGTTGAATATCTGGATTCTTCCGAGCTTAACACCTGTATCCTGAACATAAATCCAGCAGTCAGGAACTATATTGCCAAGTGTTCTTATATCTGTTTCATTTTTAAGATTGAGCCTTTTTACAAGAAGACCTACAGTTACAAAGTCTCTGTACGGAAGCCCTGAAGCAATGCGGTCAATGTTTTCCGGAACATTACTCATACCTGCAACAAGATCCTTAAGAGGCATTGAAGATATGAAGATGTCGCCTTCAACAACGCTTCCGTCAGAAAGCTCAACGAACTTTACAGTTCCGTTTTCATTGTTTATCTTTACAACTTCTGAATTTTTCTGAACAGTACCGCCAAGTTTCTCTATCTCTGAGGCAACTGTTTCCCAGAGCTGACCCGGACCGAACTTCGGGTAGAAAAATTCTTCGATAAGTGAAGTTTCCACCTTTCTGTCCTTCTTTCCGCCGCCTATCTTTGAAAACATATCCTTGATAACGGCTCTGATTGACAGACCTTTTACACGCTGTGAACCCCAGTCCGCCGAAATCTCCCTCGGATGTCTTCCCCAGAGTTTCTCTGTATATCCTTCGAAGAACATTGAGTAAAGTACTTTTCCGAAACGGTTTATATAGAAGTTTTCAAGTGAATCCTCAGGACGTTTCGCAACACATGACTTCAGATAGCTGCATCCGGCTGAAACCGTTGATGCAAGACCCATATTCTTAAATGTCTGCGGTTTCATTGAAATAGGGTAGTCAAAGAACTTATGCCTGTAGTAAATTCTTGATACCCTGTTTCTTACAAGCATTACCCTGTCAGTCTTCTCCGGATCAGGACCGCCTGACGAAAGTTTCTTTTCCCTTTTCAGCTTTATATCGTCAAATGAAGGTTTACCCTGTGTAGGCATAATTTTTTCCCACCAGTCCGATACTTCCTTATCCTTTGAGAAAAATCTGTGACCGCCGATATCCATACGGTTGCCTTTGTACTTAACCGTTCTGGAAATACCACCTATCTCTGATGAACCTTCAAGTATCCTTACACTGTACTGACCAGGTGCTTTTGTAAGAAGTTCGTATGCCGCAGTAAGTCCTGCAGGACCAGCTCCTATAATAACTATATCTTTCAAAATCTTTAACCTCTGTTTCCTTTTTCTGATGGTGTGTACAAAATAATTTTTCTGGCTATGTAGTTATAGAACAGTACAATAACGGCAACTATTATCTTGGCTATGTATCTGTTTACCGAAAGAACACCGGTAGCAAACATCATAAGAAGAATATTCAGAACGCATCCTATTATGCCTATAACAGCATATCCGACAAATTCGCCATACGCCGACTTAGCGGTAGACTCTTCCTGAAATACAAATTTTTTGGAAAGAATAAAGTTGGTTATTATTCCTGTAATAAATCCGGCAACAGTAGCAAGTGCAGTTACAAGCTGTGACTCTCCGAACTGGCACACAGCAGTAAAAGTAAGATAATCAACTACAAAAGCTATCCCTCCGACAAATGCATACCTGAAAAACTTTATCAGTCCGTTTTCAGTTTTTTCGAAAAACAGCTCTCTGAACTTAAACGAAAACAAGAGTCCAAGCAATTCTTTCATACACAAACTCCAAAAATAAATTTTCTATAAATTTTGACACTTTATTAATTATACACTATACTTAATAAAAAGTAAAGAGGCTGTTTTTTTCAGCCCCTTTTTAATTATATTGCCTTGCACATCCGATGACTGCGTCATCTCCGTGCAGATCGGCA
>CAMCOJ010000049.1 GCA_945876405.1 uncultured Ruminococcus sp. | reverse complement strand
GATTTCTGCCTGTCTCGTGGGCTCGGAGATGTGTATAAGAGACAGGTCAAGGAGACCGAGTTCATCAAAAAAATCCATTGCCGATGAGGCTGCAAGGTAAATGTTGTTTTCAGGCTGTCTGATAACTGTCATTCCGCAGTTTGCACCATGATCTTTATCGTTGCTTTCAGACGGAACGAGTAAATATTTTTCACCGCCAGTACTGATTATGGAGCATCCGTCTGAACATCGGTCGACTGAAAACTGTTCTGCAAAACTGAGTTCCATTTTTCCTGTAACAGTATGTTCATTTTCACCGGAATCTGTATTTTGTGATTTGCTGCAGCCATAGAATAAAAACAGACTGCAGCAAATCAGAAAAATCATTGGTTTTTTCATTTCTTTTCTATTCCTGAAGAATTAAATCTGAGTGTGTATTCTATTTCGTGAGGGGTGCTCATAGCTGTGGTATCAGCGGACACAGGCAGGTCAAAGTCAAAAGAAGCAACCGGAATTTCAAAAGCAGAGTTTTCTTCTGATTTGAGTGGAAGATACTTTTCGCCTTCCACAACCATATAGTCGTAATTTTTGCTGTTCCAGATTATTTTTGCTATTACCTTTCCCTCTGTTACAGTTATAAGGGCAGGGGACTCAACAGACGCACGCCCTGAACCGCCTGAAAGTATAACATCGGCTGTATACTGACCGTCTTCAAGGCCGAGGTCAGCGGCAGTTTTCACAGTACCTGAAGTGTATGCGTCCACGGGAAGAGAATCTGCTCTGAATACGAGCAGTCTGTCATACCACTGCTCTTTCTTTTTGCTGAACGCAGCACAGGAAATTTCCTTGTTGAGTGCTTCCACAGGAACAGTGAAAGAATGTTTTCCGGTATCGTCCTCAGAATATCCAATATATTCATCTTCAGCTGCATTTTCCGCTTCATCTGAGGTACCCATGAATATATAAGCGTAACCGGTTCCTCCCATTGTAATGACAGCGGTCATTTTTCCGCTTTCAACCTTAAGTTCACATGCTGTTATATTGAACATAGGTGAACTTGAATCAACCGTGATGCTGTATATACCATCCTTTATACTTTCTGCATATACCGCCTCCATGCCTTCATATCCGACTTCCTGAGACGGAGCAGTTACCTGTTCAGATTCGGCAGTCGGTATTGTTTCAGACACAGAGATGTCAGGTGAAGGTTCAGACACCGGCAGATCTTTTGTCATATTCTGTGTTCCGCATGAGGTGAATGATGACATTGCAAGAATAAGAGTAAAAATAAGTGTATGTTTTTTCATAAATGATTCTCCTAAAAATCAGAATAAAGACAGCAGGTAATATTACATGCTGTCTTTTGTAATTTATCAGCTTAGTGTGTTAATTGCAGCCTGTGCATGATCAACGTAAATCTTTCTTATCGCCTCGTTTTCGCCAAGGCCTCTCAGCAGACATTCGACTGTATAGCCTTCTTTTTCAAAGGCAGTCTTCCAGGAATCTTCTTCATCACCTGCCATGTCGTTGTTTGCATGGTCTCCGGCAACTACCATGAGAGGCTGGAGTATAACCCTTTTATAGCTGCCGGCTTTGACTTTTGAAAGAACGTCATCGAGCGTAGGTGCAGCTTCCACAGTACCTATGAAGTAGTTTTCAAATCCGTCAGCTGTAAGCAAATCCTGCATCTTCTTATATACCCCGTTTGATTCCGCTTCCGTACCATGTCCCATGAAACAAATTGCAGTTTCGCCGTCATCATATTCTTTTGTCCAGTCTGTAATAGCCAGTTCAACCCTTTTGAAGTCCTCATCACTTGTAAGGAGCGGTTCGCCGAATACTACTTTTTCAAAGGCATCAGAATACTGAGCAACTTTTTCCACAATCTCGTCATATTCAATTCCGTTCATAAGGTGAGTAGGCTGAACAACAAGTGTTTTTACTCCGTTGTCCACAGCTCTTTTCAGCGATGCCTCAATATCGTCGATAAGAAAACCGTCGCGTCTGTTTACATGATCAATTATAATGTTTGATGTAAATCCTCTTCGTACGGAGAAATCAGCAAAACTGTCTTCAAGTTCCTGCTCAATGGCACCGATAGTAAGACGTCGGCTGTCGTTGAAACTTGTACCAAAGCTGAGTACAAGCAGTTCCTTTTCTCCGATACCGTCCTGATTTCTGATGTTGTCCAGTGAAGCATCCCCCGTTGAGTAATCTTCCTCGTCATCAGCAGGTTCTTCTTCCTGATTTTCAGATGTTTCTTCTGTGACTTCAGTTGTTTCCGTAACATCAACCTCAGAAGTTATTTCTGCTGTTTCTGATGGTTTCTGTACAACGCTGGTTTCATTTGGAGCGTTATTTTCACATGATGTGAAAAGTGACACGCAGAGAGCGAGACAGAGGATGGATAAAGTTCTTTTTTTCATTTGGATTCGACCTTTCTTTGAATAAATTCTGAAAAGGTACATAAGTATTAGTGCAAAAAAACAGCTTTCCTCATATTAGAAGAAAGCATCATACAGACTCCCTTAAGGAAGCCTAAAACAGTACGATCAATTCCTCGTGACCTGAAGCACTAAATCTGCTTCTGTACCAGCAAAACGGCAGGTTTCCTGACTTGAGCATCTTCACATACAGCTGCCTTCCCGGATGTTATCCAGTGACCGTATCTGTACTCCGACAGATAACACTGCTGTCTGCTCCGCTTTCACAGTGACGAGATCGTACAGTATTTTCAACTGTTTCCCTTTTACCCTTATGGCTCTTTGCATAAGGCACCGTCTGCTTATTCAGTTAGGGGTGCAGTACAACCCATAACTATATTATATCATGTCATGCACCTGAAAACAATATACACAGGAAAAATATAAACTTCAGGGCTGGAGAATATTATTATAAAAATCAGAAAAATTATGTTGATGTTGTGATAAAAGCAGAGAATCCAGTACATTTGTTGACTGAATCCTGTAATTATGGTAATATATATGTAACGGAAACCGCTATCAGAAGGTAATCAGTTACGGAATATCATTTTACGGAAAGACCTGCAGGGTAAAGATTGGGGAGACACTTTACCGGACTGAAGAATAAACCTGCACTGACCGGCAGGGATTCAATGCCGTATAATAAAAAACGGGCAGTAAAAACTTTGTGGTTTTTACTGCCCGTTTAACTTAACTTAATTTTTCACTTCATCAATTCTGTAGTTATCATCGCGAATTGGTATAATCTCATCAGTTAACAAATCAGATAACGCTTTTTTTACAGCCTGATGATACTTGAATTTTGACATGTCGTTGTGTGTTTCAGAGAATTTGTTATAATCAGCTGATTTCTTTAAATTGTTTAATCCGGGAATTTCTGTATCGCCAGATTCGTAGCGTTCAGCAGAATAGGAAACAGCATCAAGACTTATACACCATTCTTCTGCAAATGAAGTAAGTACATTATCGATTGCTTCTTTACGCATTTCAGTAAGGATATGAGAAACTCTCTTATTCTTGAATTCATCAGGATTGTTATTGATATTTTTCCACAATTCCTGCATCACAGCACCGAGTTTGGGGTTGGAAGAAAGTAAATATTCAATATATTTATTGATTTCCTCAAGCAGATTCTGATAATGCTGCTCTGTTCTTTCTTCGTCAGAAGCAGATACAACGGTCTGAATTAAACTAACGATATAATAATAGTCAATTCTTTCCCTGCTGTACGATTTAAGTTCATATTCGAAGTCTATGGCAGTATCATCATTGCCGCCATCATCGCCGTTATTGTGAGGATATTTTGCTTTGATGTTCTTGTAATGGGCAGCATAATCGTCATATTCCTCCTGAGTTATACCGTAGAATTCAGGGGAATTTTCAGCATACTTTGTAAATGCTTTCAGATTTGCATAAATCTTGTCAAATTCCTGAAATGCTTTTGCAAATCGTAGTTCGCCTTCTTTACTAAGAGCAGGAATTACATCGGGAGTTGCAGCTGTTAAACGCAAATATGCAAGTGCTTTTCTGAATTCTTCATTGACTGTATCCCAGTCAGGAGCAAGAACAGATGCTTCTCCTCCGGCTGAATAGAGTATTAAGGCATCATCAACTGCTTTTTTGAATTTATGTGGTGACTGGAAGGTTACAATCTGTCCTGCTTGTTTTAACTGGTCAAACAGACGATTTGTTCTTGAAAATGTCTGTACTATGTCATGTGGGTGCATCGGCTGTCTGTCGATGAATACAGTAGAAAGGCAAGGCGCATCAAAGCCAGTGAGTAGTCTGTTCACAACGATTACGAGGTCAAGCTGTTCATCACGGCTTTTGTATTTTGATTTTTTCCTTGCAAGTCTGTCATTCAGATTTGAATTGTATCCTTTGATTTCTCCGATACCATATGAAGTGCCGAACATTTTGTTATAATCGTCAAGTGATTCCTTCATTTTTGGTACGTTCAGATCTGTACTTTCTGAATCGTCATCACTTGAAAC
Organism: uncultured Ruminococcus sp.; assembly: GCA_945876405.1. Classification (GTDB taxonomy): domain Bacteria; phylum Bacillota; class Clostridia; order Oscillospirales; family Ruminococcaceae; genus HUN007. Next base: position 5,817 of record CAMCOJ010000049.1, on the reverse strand, counting down.
AGAATAGGTAATCGCAAATTTAGGAAAGTCAGGCAATACTCGTTTTGTTTCTTCACTGATTTTAACGGATGTTTCGCCGTTTTTAACTCTTTTCAGCAAATCATAATATGCCTGTGCCTGCTGAATTGATTTTACTGTAAGCAATCCCTCATATGTTTTCCCTCGTCCGTTTGTAAAACCAAGTTTTTCTCTTGATTTATTGAGAATAGTATCAATAACTTTCAGCATATGGGCTTCTGTTTCATAAATGGATAAATCCTCGTTCTCATCATTTTTTTTCAAATCCGACGGACCGAGATGCTCTGTCTGGAATCCTAAGACCGCCTGGTCACGGATAGCTTCTTTTACTGTATATTTATGTAAACATTCACCGTACAGTTCATCTGTTGTTCTTGGTAAATCGCCCTCAGCAGGATAAGAATTTACTTTAAAGCGCGGTGTGCCTGTGAATCCGTACCAAAGAGAGTGGCTGAAGAAGCGTGAAAGAAGACGCTGTGTTTTTGGCGTTACAGCTCTGTGGCATTCATCTACAACGAAAGCTATGCGCAGATTCTTTATTCTGCTGTAAGTCGGTGTGCTTTCCTGTAAACGCTTTTTTACTGCAATAGACAGCTTTTGAATTGTTGTTACAATAACCTGCTGATTCTGATTTTTCAGCTTGTTAATTAAATCAGTGACATTATCTGTTTCATCTACGTCAACAACATCATTGTTGGCATAGGACTGGAAAGCTTGTGTTGTCTGTGAGTCAAGGTCCTTTCGGTCAATAAGAAAGATTGTTTTCTCAATGCTTGGAATATCCATAAGCAGATTTCTTGCTGTCTTATAGCTTGTCATTGTCTTTCCTGAACCTGTAGTATGCCATATATAACCTGATTTTCCCTGACGTGATGCTGTTCTGACTGCTTCAATAGCATGTATCTGATACGGGCGAAGTAAAAGCAGTTTCCTGTTTTCCTGGTCTAATACAGCATATTTCATAACCATTTGATGTGCTTCAGGGATTTTAAGTACCTGTGAAGCAAATTTCAGATAGTCTGATACAGGTACGCTGTCAGCATCTTCCCAGCCTGAAAGGAATTTTTCATTTAGCTGGTCTTCCGTAGCAGCTGCAAAATATTTTGTATCAACCGCATTTGATACGACAAACATCTGTACAGCAGAGAAGACACCTGTAAATTTACCCTCACGGATATATTTTTTTATCTGTCTGAAGCCGTCCATATAGGAGTGCTGACGATTTTTCAGTTCAATATGAATAAGGGGGATACCATTGATAAGCAAAGAAACATCAAATCTTCTGTTCTGATCATGAATATCGTAATCATCATCTTTCAACGCTCTGTATTGATTGATAACCTCATATACGCTTGAACCTCCTGCGATATCATCGCGCTTTATGACTGTAAGCTGTATTGTCTTTGTATCACGCTGAACAGATACGTGCGCAACACCATTTTCACCTGCAAGCCACTTTGCTGCATCATAAAAAGTCGGAAATGAAAGCTGGTTTTTCACCTGTTCAAACTCTTTGTCTGTGAGCGGCTGTCCGTCAAGCTGCTCTTTGTTTCCACGTTCAAGAATCTGTCTGATATTTTCCCATAGCTTATTTTCATCATTAAGGTCAGGACGATAAGTCCATTGACTTTTACCTTCGGTAAGCTGTTTTATCAGTTTTTCTTCTATTGTCTGTTCGAGTTCTGTCAAGTTAATGCACCGCCATTCATATAAACATCTTCTGAAGCATTGATTTTTTCAGTTTTTTAAGGGTTTCCAGCTTACGCTGATGAAGGGTGATAAGGGCGTCGAGGTGGCGGAAAAAATCACCGATTTGCTTTTGTTCTTCATAAACAGGGCAGAATAACGGGATATTATAACACACATCCTTATTCAATTTTGGCATCGCCATTCCTGAGTTGTACTGTGTGAAATCCATTCTTTCAAGTGAATTGCAAATGAAATTATTTTCATTTTCTGCGTTCACTTTTAAGACATGAGCGTGGTTATTAACCCAGTATTTCCCCGATGCTAAGAAGCAAACTGGATAATTTCTATCTGTAATATTTGCGCCGTCCTCACTTAGTAATACAAGTTCTTCATCAAAAATATAATCGCTTACATAATCAACGATTCCCGATGCACCATAATAAGGATAAATACCTTTTTCTCTTTCGCTTTCTTTCAACGGCTTTCTCATTGTATCGAGAAATGTGACACACTCACCTAACTTACGCTGTTCCCAAGCGTCAGTAAAACCGGCAAATCGAATTTCAGGAACAGATTTACCGTTTTTTGGAAACATTTTTTGGAGCATAGATTTCTTCAGTTTTTTAAGAGTTTCACACTTACGCTGATGAAGGGTGATAAGGTTGTCAAGCTGAATAAAATAGCTTGCTACCTTCTGCTGTTCTTCTATGGACGGTAAATCCAACGGCATATCTAAAAATGTTTCAACGTGTATCCTCTTTGCTTTTCTGCTACCGTCGGCAATCATTCCATTCATTAAATAAAAGCTCGGTTGTATTGCTCTGTAAAACATGAAATATGGTTCAACACCAAGGCAATCAAAAGCAGGCAAATCCGCCGTACTTTCGTAGCTTTCAAGCTCTTTTGGTATTACACCAAATGCTGAATTTAAGAAGTCCAGTTTGCTGTATATAAATTGACCAGCGTGACGGGTAAAGTATTGAGTTGCTGCACTACCCTTATCGTCTTTTGCATATACTCCTTTGCCCCATAGCTTAACTGTCAGCTTCTTAGCGATGTCTCCTGAATGACCTGCGTCACGACTTTCTGACAGCACATCACCAACCTTACGCTGTTCCCAAGTATCAGTAAAACCTTTAAATCTTATCTGTGGGACATTGTTATTTTTCGTCATTTTTCAGATTCTCCTGTATTTTTTTTATCTGCTCGACTAATTCAGGAATTTCAATATTTATAATGTCCCAAATTATTTTCCAATTTGTTCCGTCATAATCATGTACAAGTCTGTGTCTGAGTCCTGAAATAAGATTCCACTGCACTTGAGGTGTATTTTCCTTAAATTCCTTTGTCATACTATATGCGTGTTCTCCAATATTATAAAGTGGTGTGGTAATCGTCCATTGTACAATACGGTCATTTTCAACCTGTTCTCTTGTAATACCGCTGCTTTTTGCGTATTGCATCAAAGTTTCAGCGTATTCAAGGATTTTTTTAATTCTTTGTGTGTCTGTATACTTCATGCCACTTTAACCCTTTCTTTCATAACTGTCTTATAAAAATCGCTGTCTGTTTTTAATTCACGGATTTCATATGCATCAACATCTCGACCGAAAGCAACACTAAGTTCATATCCAAACGCTAAAATATTTGTGAGCTTAAAATCCTTTCCACCGACAGCAAGTACATCAACATCACTGTTATCGTCAGCTTCTCCTCTTGCATAAGAACCAAAGATATATACTTCGCAGATATTGTACTTTTTCGCAAGAGGCTTTACAATGTCGACAATTTCAGAAATAGTTAATATTTTCTTATTCAAAACAATCCCTCCAAAGTCTTCATAAGCTGTGTGATTTCGTCATTTACCTGTGCATCTGTTGCAGAAAGCTCTGCGAACTGTGCCATAAAATCAGACTGTGCCGCCTTGATTTCGCTGTCCTGTTCCAGAAGTTCAGCTGCAATATCAGCAAGACTGATTTCTTCTTCCTGTTCAAAAGTATCGACATAACGAGGAATATTGAGGTTGTAATCATTTGCTTTTATCTCTTCATAGCTTGCGATATGTGCTTCTTTTTCAACATCTTTGCGGTCAGTGTAAATCTGAATAACATGGTCGATATTCTCCTGACTCATATCGTTCTGTGTCTTTTTCTTCACAAACTGATTTGAAGCATCTATAAAGAGAACGTCACGTCCTTCACGATTTTTCTTTAATACAATAATCGTGGTTGGAATTGATGTATTATAGAAGAGATTTGAAGGCAAGCCGATAACAGCATAAATTGCACCGTTGTCAATAAGCTTCTGACGGATTTTTCCCTCTGCAGCACCTCTGAACAGTACACCATGGGGAAGAATAATAGCCATAGTACCGCTGTTTTTCAAATGATAGTATCCGTGCAGCAGGAAAGCATAGTCAGCTTTTGATTTTGGAGCAAGAACTCCATAATCAGAGAAACGTGAATCATTTAAAAATCCCTGTGCAGCTGACCATTTCGCAGAATATGGAGGATTCATAAGAACCATATCAAAATCTGTTTCTTCATCGGTAGGCCAGTCCGCATCAAGCGTATCAGCGTTTCTTAGATTTTGATTCTCAGGGTCAACGCCGTGTAGAAACATATTCATTCTTGCAAGGTTATATGTAGTAGTAGAAAGTTCCTGACCGAAATAACGGATATAGTCAGGCTTATTTGAATATTTCTTAGCGTTAAGAAGAAGCGACCCAGAACCCATAGCAGCATCGTATACAAGAAGTCCTTGTTTATCTTCAAGTCCCTGAATAGCGACACGGGTTAAAATCTGTGAAACTGCCTGCGGAGTATAGAATTCTCCTGCTTTTTTACCTGTTTCACTTGCAAACTGTCCGATTAAATATTCATACGCATCTCCAAGCACATCGCCATCATGATTAAGTAGATTTGCTTCATTGATAGTCTTTACAACATCTGCAATTGTACTTGACTGTTTCTGTTCACCTGCACCAAGTCTTGTAGAATACAGGTCAACGTCTGCGAAAAGGTTTGCAAAAATGCTGTCAGATTGTTCTACGTTGTTAAATGCTTTTTGCAAAGATTCACGCTGAAAAGAGTTATTACTGGCAGATTCTGCAATCTTTGTGTATGTAAGTTCAGGCTCAATTGTATAGTGATAGCTTTCTTTGATGTCTTCAAGGAGTTCCTCTGCATCTTCTGTTGCAAATATCTCTTCATAAGCCTTCTGAGCCTGTGCCATACTTTCAGGTTTTTGGTTATATAAAAGGTCATAAACATGAGTTAAGAATGTATCTGAAAGGTACTTGTAGAATACGATACCAAGAAGATAGTTTTTATATTCATTAGCGTCCATTTTACCACGTAGAATGTCTGCTCCTGCCCAGAGAACACTTAAAAGGTCTTTGCTGTTTTCATTTTCTGCCATTTCGGTAGCCTCCTTAGATTTTATTATTTATATTATAACACATTAAACGTAAAAAAAATATACATTTCATGAATTTGTTCAAAATTACACTTACGCTGATGAAGGGTGATAAGACTGTCAAGGTTGCGGAAATATGTGCCGATAGCTTTCTGTTCTTCGATAGATTTAGGAATTGTAAGGACAGTTTCAAAAAAGTCATTCGGGGAAATATTCAACAATCCGTGGTTTCTTGCACCCTCGGCAGCAATAGCTTGAACTTCTTTATACCATCTGTCAGTATCGTAGTACGAAACAATAAAATCTGAGTCAGTTTTGTTTTTGTCTGATAATTCAAAAACTATGTAAAGTGTGGATAATACGCCATTTTCGTACCTATCAAGTCGCTTTACTGCACCCCACGGTGCGTCATTTGAATAGCTCTTATTATAAGCAAATTCTCCGTTCTTTAAAAGAAAATATCCGCTTACATCTTTGCTCGCAATACGTTTATCAAAGAATTCATTTTGGTCTATCAAACCGTACTGTGCAGAAATTGTAAGGGGTAAGCTTGACTCCAGATTGGTGTTCTTTCGTGTTATACGATTTGCTATTTTTCCGAGCTTACGCTGTTCCCAAGCGTTAGTGTAATATGATATTATTTGTATAACTTATATTCTGTCTCTTATACACATCTGACGCTGCCGACGATAC
>CAMCOJ010000048.1 GCA_945876405.1 uncultured Ruminococcus sp. | reverse complement strand
AGATTTCTGCCTGTCTCGTGGGCTCGGAGATGTGTATAAGAGACAGGAGGCTATGAAAACCATGGGGATAAATACTGATGATTTTCAGAAGTACACAGATATTCTGCTGCAGCAGTAAAATAAACAAATAACTTTTAAAGAAATCATTTAAGATTAAACCAGCCAGTCACTTTGCTTTTTTGCAAACTGACTGGCTGTAGTTTTGTTCCACGTGGAACATAAAATCAATCCAAAACTTAACATCTTTATTTAATACGAAACATTGAGAAATACCTGTAAAACACTACTATACCCCGGCAATGCATAAAGGTCATCACCGGGGTGTTTTATGCTTGTTATGCGCATGGTTTATTGACAATACGCATATAATATGCTATACTATGAGATATAAGGAGGTGCAAATTTATGGCTAAAGTGAGCACAAATATCAGCCTTGATGCTGACTTAAAGAAAGCTTGTCAGGAGCTTTATTCTGACCTTGGTATGGATCTTACAACCGCAGTTACCATTTTTCTGAAGCAGTCTCTCCGTGTTCAGGGTCTTCCTTTCAGCGTGACCAGAGAAAATCCAAATGCAGAAACAGCTGCCGCTATGAACGAATACTATGAGATGAAAGCACATCCCGAAAAGTATAAACGTTACTCTTCGTTCCGTGAAGCAATGGACGAGGTTTTGGAAGATGCTTGAAATCATTTTATCGAACCGGTTTAAAAAAGACTTAAAACTCATAGCCAAACGCGGATATAATCTTGATTTGCTTAATGATGTTGTAGAATTGCTTGCAAGACAGGAACCACTCCCTGATAAAAACCGTGATCATAGTTTAACCGGAAACTATATCGGCTACCGTGAGTGTCATATTCAACCGGACTGGCTTTTAATTTACCGTGTGGATGGCGATGAATTGATGCTTTTTCTCTCACGAACGGGTACGCACTCAGATTTATTCACATAATGAAGCTAACTGAAAAAACAAAAACTCCGAACATCACAATTAAAAAATATAGTGAACGCAATTTATTTATTGCGTTTACTATATTTTAATAATTTTAAGTAAACCAGAAAAATGCCGTTTTCCAGAATCCGGGAAACGGCATTTTTATTATTAAGAAAATCTTAAGAAACCCCTCCGTCAAAATTTAAGAAAAAGAAGTTATAATAAAATCACGGAAGGAGGAGAGCGAAATGGTACGGAAATTTGAAGTTGAGCGTATTTTGTGGTACAATATTCTAAAAAGACTTATCGAATAAGGAGAGCAGAATATGAATGGAATAGATGGCTCAACTATACTGGTTGTTGATGATGATCATGATATAGTAAATGCTGTTTCAAAGCTTCTGGAGATGGAAGGATATAAAATTATAAAGGCCTACGACGGACTTGAGGCACTTGACTGTATTATGCAGAACGATGTTCAGCTGATACTTATAGATATAATGATGCCGAAGCTGGACGGGCTTTCAGCTATGATGAGGATAAGAGAGAAAAAGAATATCCCGGTGATAGTTCTTTCAGCAAAATCAGAAGACAGCGACAAGATACTCGGACTTTCAATGGGTGCTGATGATTACATAACAAAACCCTATAACCCTATGGAACTTTCCGCAAGGGTTCGTTCAAATCTCAGAAGATACCTGATGCTCGGTTCAGCACAGACTTCATCAGATACGGGAAATGTAATCAGAAACGGCGGCCTCTCACTTGATAAGGACGCAAGACAGTTTTATGCTGACGGTGAACCTGTGAAACTTACGGCTACAGAGTATAAGATTGCAGCACTGCTCATGGAAAATGCAGGACGGGTATTTTCGGCGGAAGAAATATATTCAAAAGTGTGGAACGAAGATTCATATTCAGTAGAAAATACAGTTATGGTGCATATACGCCATATCAGAGAAAAGATAGAGATAAATCCGGGCGAGCCGAGATATCTGAAGGTCGTCTGGGGAATAGGTTATAAGATAGAAAAAATACCCGGAGGATAAAAGATGGGCTTTTTTAAGAAAAAATCGGTGCGGGTGGCGGCACTTGTTACTGCATTTGCATTGGTTTGCTGTGCAGCGTATGCAGCAGTCGGAAATATGATAAATAATAACGCAGCCAGTAAAATAAACCAAAACACATATTTAATTCATGAGAATTCTGCTGATGAATTTCGGGAGATAAACAGCTGGGCATGGAAAGTGGTCAGTATGTATATGATGTACACTAAAAATACGCTCCCTGACAGCCGGTCTCTTGAAAGTGAAATGAAAAGAATCGGTCTTACAGACAGCAGTGGAGATCTGATACTGCCCGTATCTGAAAACTATTATTATAGTATAGAAATAAACGGAGAAAAATACTCAAACAATCCAGAGATATTTTCAGAAAAAGCTGACAGTAAATATATGTATGAGTCCAGATGCGATATAAACAATAACAAAATTCTCACGGAACCGGAATACATGGAATATTTTTACGGATATATCGATTCAAACCGATGCTACACCAATAATGCGGGTATGTATTATTATTATGCAGACGGACGGGGCATTGCGGTTTACACTTATGATACTGAAGGACTGGAAAGCTATACAGATGATCTGGGAGCCGTTATATATATGAACAGTGACGGAACCTCACCTGTACCGTGTATTTATAATGATGGTTACAGCTATACAAGTTTTGATGCAGATAACCCGTTGCGTTCAGAAAATATGAAAATAGGATACAGTGATACTGCAAGGATAAATATTCTTCCGATACAGAAACACATAGATGAATATGAAAAATTTAAAACAATCAGAGATGCTGCTGAGCAGAAAAGCATGCGTACTATGGTTTGGTGTATCGCACTTATTGCACTGGCCGGACTGATGACCGTGTATGTTGTAATAATGGGAGGATATAACGAGAACGAAGGCAGATTTTTACTCAGATTTCAGGACAGAAGATTCGGTGAATTTCATGTGATTGCTGTGGTTTTGTCTTTAGGAATGGTATACTATTTGTATATATCTGAGTTTGACAGAATAATAAACGGATTTTTAAGGCACGGATTCGGAGAAACTGAAGTAAAAGCAGGAGGGACTGCCATAGCAGGAATACTTTATCTTATACTTGTATTTTCAGTTGATTCACTTCTCAACAGATTAAAGTGCAGAAATATAAAAGATACATTCCTGATTACAGAGACAGCAGGTAAAGTGTGCAGTAGAATAAAAGATAAAATAATTGAATTTGAAATGATGAGAAATGATGCCTTTACAAAGAGATTTCTTCTCAGAATTCTCTTTGCCGTGGCAGCAGGATTTACATCAGCGGTTATTACCCTGTTTACCGAAAGCATTCTGTTTTTTGTCGCATCGGCTGTTGTTATTGTTGTTGTATACACATTTTCCGGTTTAAAGGATCTGGAGGCACTTAATAAACTCTATGAAAATATTGCAAAAATAAGCGAGGGTGACTATACTATGTGTATTGATGACCGGGGCAGTGTTACATACAGTGCAACAACAAATCTGAACCGCATATCCGACGGTATTCAGAATGCCGTTGACGAGCAGCTGAAATCCGAAAGAATGAAGATAGAACTTGTTACAAACGTATCGCACGACCTTAAAACCCCGCTTACTTCAGTTATAAGCTATGTTGACCTGCTTTCAAGAGAGGAACTTCCGCCGGAGGCGAGGGACTATGTTTCGGTACTTGAGCAGAAAACGGCAAGGCTTAAAAATATTGTGTCGGATGTATTTGACCTTGCAAAAGCGACAAGCAGTACCGACGTAAATGTTGAGAGGATAGACGCTGTCATACTTGTAAGACAGGTACTTGCCGATATGGAGGAGACTTCGCGGAAATATGAACGTGAGATCAAAACGGATATCGGTGCGGAAAGTGCATTTATCATGGCAGAGGGCAGAAAAATGTACCGTGTCATTCAGAATCTCATTGACAATGCACTGAAATACTCCATGAACGGTACAAGGATATATTTAAAACTCCGTGCTGAAAACGGAAAAGTATGTATCAATATCAAAAACACTGCAGCCTATGAGATGACATTTACACCTGAAGAAATCACAGAGAGATTTACACGCGGAGACAAGTCACGAACCACAGAGGGAAGCGGTCTTGGTCTTTCAATAGCAAAGAGCTTTACCGAAGCCTGCGGCGGAAGTTTTTCCGTAAGCACGGACGGAGATGTGTTTGCTGCAAATATTGAATTTGATGTGGTGTGAGCAATTATTAACAGTAGGAGATAACATGAAAAAGAAAATATTTTTGCTGGTTTCTTTTGCAGTAGCAGTTGTTTTTGCAGGTCTGTGCATGATAAAAAAATATGCATATAACGTTGAGCCTGTTAACTTAAGCGACCTGCAGTGTGCAGATATCGGTAAGGCAGATAAACTTATGATAGTTGCACACCCGGATGATGAAGTTCTGTGGGGCGGAGGTCATCTTATGGATGAGGGCTATTTTGTTGTATGCGTTACAAACGGACGCAACAGAAAAAGAAGTGAAGAGTTTCAAAAAGTTATCAGCACTTCCGGAAACAGTGGTCTTATACTTGACTATCCCGATAAGATTTTCTGGAAGCGTGACAATTGGGCGGATGTATACGAAATGATAAAATGTGATTTGGAAACAATTGTGGGATACAAGGAATGGAAACTTATCGTCACACACAACCCGAACGGAGAGTACGGACATCAGCATCATAGGATGACCAGCAAAGCTGTTACAGATGTTTATAATGAAATATGTGATCCGCAACCGGAGTTGTATTACTTTGGAAAATATTATAAAAAATCAGATATGGAAAAGATAAAAAACAGTCTGGAAAAATTAAGTTCACCTCAGCTTGAATTTAAGGAGAGCCTTGAAAAAAAATACAGCTCACAGGCTGGAACAATAGAAAAATTAAAACACATGAATGAATATGAAATGTGGACAATATATGAAGAAAGAGATAAATAAAAACGAATTAAAAAACAATGCAGTATTTCACTGTATAGTACTGTCGGCAGTCTTCCTGCTGACAGTTCTTGCTGTTACACGTCTGAGATATGCTTACGGGTCAACGCTTGACTGGTGCAGTCAGCATTATGTGTTCCCGGATTATTTCAGAAATCTGTTCTATGAAACCGGAGAGCTTTTTCCGGAATTTGCACCGCATATAGGTGCAGGAGAAAATATTTACTATTTTTCATATTACGGATTGTTTTCTCCGGCAGTAATGCTTTCGTATCTGTTACCATATGTTGATATGAAGGAATATATACAGATATCAAGTATTGCAGAAATGCTGATAAGCATAAATCTTTTTTATGTATTTATAAGCAGAAAATTCAGAAGCAGTACGGCTTTTGCAGTATCATTTCTTTTTATGATTTCCCCGCCTCTGATTTTCAACAGTCACAGACATATAATGTTTGTAAACTACATGCCTTTTCTGATAGCTGCACTGATATCTGCTGATTTATTTATTGAGAAAAATATAAAAACGCCGCTTATACTGTTTACTTCACTGACTGTGTATACAAGCTGGTTTTTCAGTATACCATCAGTTCTTGCAATAATTACATACAGCATTTATTCATATCTCAGACAAAACAGGTCTGGTATAAAAGCTTTTCTGTCAGCAGGTATGAGATTTGCACTATGTATGATAACTTCAGTAATGACAGCAGGAATACTTCTACTGCCTTCGCTTAAGGCTGTTTTGTCAGGAAGGAAAGGTGCAGGAGCCGGATTCAGCTTATCTGCTCTGCTGCCGTTTTCAGTACCTTCAGTCATATGTCTTTCCCCTTACGCTTTTGGGCTTTCGTGTTTTACAGGACTGTCAGTTGTATTTGCAGTGACACTTAAGAAAAACAAAGCCGGAAAATTTCTTGGAACAGTTCTGGCTGCATTAATTGTATTTCCTGTGTTTGTACTTTTGCTGAACGGCGGTATGTATGCTGACGGAAAGGTACTTATTCCGTTTATTCCACTTTCCCTTATACTTACAGCACAGCTGTACGAAGAAATTCAGAAAGAAAAAACTGATATAAAAAGGCAGATTTTCATACTGCTGATATGTGTTTTGCTTAGTTTTTTATTCTATAATCCGAAGTACGATATAAAAAAATATTTATCTACAGCTGTTATCGGAACTGACACATTGATATCATGTATTTTTTTGTATGTTTATATCATAAAGCAGAAGAAAGTATTTCTCGTTCTTTCCATGATGTTTACAACACTGATATCATTTACAGCAGGGAATAGTTATGATAATCTGATATCGAAAAATATGCTGGAGTATAATAATTCACGGATAACAGACGATATGCTTGACGTTATTTCTTCAGAAGAAAATGTTGTCAGAAGCTCAGTTGCTGTGAGAAGAACGGAAACAGTTAATATGATTTACAGTTCAGAATATTATTCTTCTTATGTTTACTCTTCTCTGCGTAATCAGTATTACAGTGATTTTTATTTCGATATGATTGAAAATGAAAATGAATACCGGAACAATGCACTTATAACGCGGTCCTCCAATATTCTGTTTAATATTTTTATGGGCAGTAAGTATGTTGTATCAAAAAAGCCGAAAATGGAAACCGGATATGTTCAGGTTATGAAAGACAATGATTTGTATTTGCATAAAAATGACTATGTACTTCCTGTCGGACGAAGTTCAGATATGCTTATCAGCCGTCGTGATTTTGATAAGCTTTCCTCTCCGGAGCGTATGGAAGCTCTGGTAAAATGCATCGTTACAGAAGATGAGGTGAAAAGCAGTTTTAAGTCAACCTGCAGGGAGTATGACGGTTTAAAAATTCCTGAAAATGAACACATCAGATTTTCGGATGGTAAATACATAATAAAGAGTGACAGGGAGTTCAGTACTTCAGTTAAACTTGATGACAGAATTTCCGGAGACAGGATTCTGCTGATTTTTATGGATGCAGAAAATCTTTCAGATACCCGTGATGCACGTATCCGAATAAATCAAAGCAAAAACACTATAACGAATCCGCTTTGGAAGTACTATAACGGAAATACAGAATTCAGTTTTGTAATTACGGCAAACGGCCAGGATGATATCAGTGAACTGAATATGACATTCAGTGACGGGGAATACAGTGTAAGTAATATAAAGGCATATACCATAGATTATCCTTACGATGTTAAACTTACCGGGGAGTTTATTTTTGACAAAGAACTCACATCCGGGGACATTATTGCGGGTAGTATCGACTGCAGCGAAGACGGATATTTTATGATTACTGTTCCGTATGATGAAGGATTCCGGATTACAGTAGATGGAAGGATGCAGGAATACAGCATTACCAGCGGAGCTTTTATCGGTTTTCCATTAACCAGAGGGCATCATGTTATATGTGCCGAGTATCATGCTCCATGGCGGAAGGCCGGAATAACGTTTTCGGCTGTTGGGCTGATGATTCTTGTCACGGTAGCTGTGACAGATTTTATTTCTTTATCACGACGGGCAACACGCAGAAAAAGAAGCTCTGTTTAATTCTTAACAGAGCTTTCATGATTTTATTTTTTCCCCGGATTCACAAAACAGTTTACAACCGGAATGGCTGCGGCAAATGCAAGTGAGGCCAGCAGTTCGTTACGGCCGAGGGGAACAGTTGAAAATACAGGCTGAAATACAGGCAGGTATACAGAGGCAGTTATTACTGCAAGGGAAATCAGAACTGCAGCTATGAGTTTCAGATTGCTGAAGTATTTTACTGTGAAGATATTTCCGTTTTCCGATTTGCACTCGAAAACATGGATCAGCTGTGAGAAAACGAGTGTTACAAGGGCAGCGGTTCTTGCATGCTCAGTGCTGCCGGTCATTTTCAGGATAGTTGAAAAGCTGCCCAGAGTACACAGACCGATCATTATTCCGCGAAAAATTATTTTACTCATAAGTCCGCCTGAGAAGAAGCTCTCTGAAGCCTTTCTCGGCGGCTTTTTCATGTCTGCTTCATCAAACGGTTCAACACCGAGGGCAACGGCCGGAAGTCCGTCAGTGAGGAGGTTTACAAGCAGGAGCTGTGTCGGAAGAAGAACAACGGGGTATCCCATTATTATTCCAGCAAACATAGTCAGAACTTCACCGATATTGCAGGAGAGAAGGTAACGCACAAATTTTCTGATGTTTGAATATATGCAGCGGCCCTGCTCAACAGCACTGACAAGTGTGGCAAAGTTGTCATCCATAAGAATTACGTCAGCAGCCTGTTTGGCTACATCAGTACCTGTAACGCCCATAGCAACTCCCACATCTGCTTCCTTTATTGCAGGAGCATCATTTACACCGTCTCCGGTCATGGTTACTATATGCCCCTTCTGTTTGTACGTTTTTACAAGTCTCAGTTTGTGGGAGGGATTTACCCTTGCAAATACAGAATAATCGTCGATACTGTTACAGAGTTCGCTGTCGCTCATTCTGTCAAGTTCATCGCCTGTTATTGCTTTTTTTCCACGTAGTATTCCGGCTTTTCTTGCTATTGCAACAGCGGTGTTTTTATGGTCACCTGTTATCATAACTGTATCAATGCTTGCATTTCTGCAGAGGCGAATGGCTTTTTTAGCCTCTTTTCTGACCGGGTCTATCATTCCTGTAAGTCCGGTAAATACCATACATGAGGTGTCGTTTTCCACATTTGAAGAAAGCTTTGTTGAAAACGCAAGAACTCTGAGAGCAGAATCAGAATATTTTACAACGGTTTCCTCTATCTTTTTTCTTGTCTGTATATCCATAGGGACAATTCCGTTTTCGGTTTCAATGAAGGAGCAGTTTTTCAGAATAACATCGGGTGCTCCCTTCATGATTATCATTTTATTTCCGTCAGGTGTTCTTACCGTTACTGTCATGGAACGTGTTTCAGAATCAAAGGGGATTTCATTTATTTTTCTGTACTGGCTTTCGAGATTTTCAGAAAGGATATTTCCTTTAGCAGCGGCAATAAGCAGAGCGGCTTCTGTCGGGTCTCCGGTTACCTTCCACTGTCCTTCGGATCTGACTGCTGCACGGTTTCTCTGTACTGCACCGGTATTTCCGGATATTGATGCGGTGCTGCAGAGCACGCATGATATAAGGAGCTTTTTCAGCACAGGTGAGGAGGCGGTATTTATCATTCCTCCGTTTTCATCACGGATACAGCCGGATATGCTGTATCCGGTTCCTTCAGTCTTATATTCGTCAGTGCCTGCAAGTATATTTGTAACCGTCATTTTATTTTCGGTTATGGTTCCTGTTTTATCTGAACAGATTACCGAGGTGCAGCCCAGTGTTTCAACGCTGTGCAGTCTGTTTACCAGAGCCTTCTGTTTAAGCATACGGTTTACAGCAAGTGCAAGTGCGATGGTAACGGTAGCTGGAAGCCCTTCAGGGATTGCTGCAATTGCAATTGTTATACCGGTCATAAGCATCGCAAATACATCTTCTCCGCGCAGTATACCAGCTGCAAATACTATAATGCAGACTGCTATGCACAGTATCGCAACAGTTTTTCCAAGTTCGGCAAGCCTTTTCTGAAGAGGTGTAAGTTCCTCTTCTATCCCGGAAATCATACCGGATATCTTTCCAATCTGGGTTTCTTTTCCTGTGGCTATAACACGGACGGAAGCATGGCCTTCAGTTATTATGGTACCGGCATATATTACGGAAGGTTTGTTAAGAGAATTATCAGTTTCATCAGCATTTCCGGGGTGTTTTGAAACCGGAACCGATTCTCCGGTGAGGACTGATTCATCTGCACGAAGTCGTGTGGAATTTAATATTACACAGTCAGCAGGCACCTTGTCTCCTGCTTCAACTTCCGCAATGTCCGAAACAACTATCTCAGAAGCTTTGATAACAGTAAGCTTTCCGTCACGGTAAACCTTTGCAGATGGTGAAGTGATTTTTTTCAGCGCTTCAAGTGTTTTTTCGGTTTTGTATTCCTGTATGAATCCAAGCACGGCGTTGAGGAATACTATAAGTATTATAGTTACAGAGTCATAAATTTCTCCTAAAAATACAGATATAACAGTAGCAGCAAGCAGAATCATAACCATTATATCCCGGAACTGGTTTATAAATATTTTCAGGGGCTTTGATTTTTTCTCCTCTGCAAATGTATTGTACCCGTTCTCTTCCAGCAGCTTTTTCGCCTTTTCCGTAGTCAGTCCTGTCACGTATTTTCCCTCCGCATATTTTCTTGTTTCTTTAAAATATATTCACTTTGCCTGTACTATATACGAAAACTTCCGGATTTTCGGGACTAATTATCCTTGAGAGTCTGGGAATTT
>CAMCOJ010000047.1 GCA_945876405.1 uncultured Ruminococcus sp. | reverse complement strand
CGTCACTGCGACAACTATCCGGGACTTAATGAGGAATACTACCGGATATGCGTCAGGATGAGAAGCGAAAATCTTTTTCTTCTCAGCTGCCTTGAGAAAATTGTTAATGAAGAAAAACATGAGAAAAAGTCCGCTAAATCTCTTATGGTTACCGGAACAATGTCAAACTCAGGAAAAAGCTTTGTTACGGCAGGTCTCTGCAGAATCTTTATGCAGGACGGACATAAAACAGCACCTTTTAAAGCACAGAACATGGCTCTTAATTCATATATCACAAAAGATGGTCTTGAGATGGGCAGGGCACAGGTAATGCAGGCGGAGGCAGCAGGAATTGAGCCGGATGTCAGAATGAATCCTGTTCTGCTTAAACCAACAAGTGACAAGGGTTCACAGGTTATTGTATGCGGCGAAGTTCTTGAAACTATGGATGCAAAAAAATATTACTCAAGAAAACAGAATATGATTCCGCACGTTATGAATGCCTATAATTCACTTGCAGATGAAAATGAAATCATCGTCCTTGAGGGAGCAGGAAGTCCGGCAGAAATAAATCTTAAAGACGCTGATATAGTAAACATGGGAATGGCAAAGATGTCAGGTTCACCTGTGATTCTTGTGGGTGACATAGACAGAGGCGGAGTGTTTGCATCAGTTTACGGTACCTGGGCACTTATGGACGACTATGAAAAGAAGATGCTCAAGGGGATAATAATAAACAAATTCCGTGGCGACGTATCGATTCTTGAACCGGGACTAAAAATGCTTGAAGAACTGACCGGTCTTCCGGTTCTCGGAGTTATTCCCTATACAGAAATTGATATTGATGATGAGGACAGCCTGTCGGAAAGACTGAAGAGGAACAGTGTAAAATCAGGTTCCCTTGCAGATATAGCTGTTATAAAACTTCCGAGGATCTCTAATTTCACAGATTTTGATGTGTTCTCAAGGATTGACAGAGTTTCTCTGAGATATATTTCAGACGTAAGAGAATTCGGAAATCCTGATATGATAATAATACCGGGTACGAAGAGTACCATGTCTGATCTCCAGTGGATGCGTCAGAACGGAATAGAGGCAAAAATCCTTCAGCATCAGAAAAAGGGCGGTCTGGTTGCAGGAATCTGCGGGGGATATCAGATGCTTGGAAAAAAACTCTGTGACCCGGAAAATATTGAATCAGGCGGGGAAATGAGAGGCATGGAGCTTCTTGATGTAACAACCGTATTTAAGCCGTATAAGCACAGAAGCCGTGTAACCGGAGAAATATGTTCAGATAAAATAAGCGAAATATCAGGCGGAAAGTGCAGCGGATATGAGATACACATGGGTCAGACAAGCGGAGCAGCGACTCCGTTTGTCAGACTTGAAAACGGCGAAATAAACGGTCATATAAATTCTGACGGAACAGTTTTCGGAACATATCTGCATGGCTTCTTTGATGCGTATGATATTGCAGGAAAAATAATCAGTGCCCTTGCCGGAAGAAAAGGAGAAAACACTGATTTTATAAATAAATTTGACCCTGTAAAATACAAGGAAATGCAGTATGACAAACTTGCGGACTGTATCAGAAAAAATACTGACATCGAAAAAATATATGAAATTATCGAAAGAGGCATCTGATGGAGAAACTCAGAGAAGGATATACAACCGGAACATGCATGGCCGGTGCGGCGCTTGCCTCTGTGATATGGCAGATGACCGGCAAATGCCCTGAAAAAGTTCAGGTTGATATACCGGCCGGAAAAACATTGATTCTGCCTGTTACAGAATACAGAGACTATGAGTGCGGAATAAAAAAAGACGCCGGTGATGATCCCGATGTTACAGACGGATGTATCGTAAAAGTTAAAACAAAGATATACAGTTATGATGGAGATATCATTTTCAGAAACGGCGAGGGAGTAGGAACTGTAACAAGAAAGGGACTGAAGGTCCCGCCGGGTGAACCGGCGATAAATCCGGTCCCGAGAGAAATGACAAGGAATACTCTTGAAAAATACATTGGAAGCAGAGCAGCAGAAGTATTTGTTTCGGTTCCGGGAGGGAGAGAAATTGCTGCAAAAACCTTTAATCCCAGATTAGGAATAACCGGCGGAATCTCCATTCTCGGAACAACGGGTATAGTCAGACCAATGAGTGAAGAGGCGGTAAAGGAATCCCTGGTACAGGAACTTTCGATGTGCAGGGCTGAATACGGCTCCAAAGCGGCTTTCGTTACAGGATATTCAGGAGAAGATGCACTGAAAAAAATAAAACCTGATATGAAAGGCATAGTTCTCTGCAGCAACTACCTTGGATTTCTTCTCGATGAAGCGCTGAAACTTGGGCTTACGGATATACTCATTGCAGGAGGAGCCGGAAAACTTGTAAAACCTGCCGCTGACATTATGTACCTGCACAGTCATTCAGCAGGTGCTCAGCGTGAAATAATCTGCACACACGCTGCACTTCACGGCCTGTCTTCAGAGGTAATAAGAAAAATATACGGCTGTGTAACCACAAGGGAGATGTGCAGAATACTAAAGGAAAATGATGTTTTTCAGGATGTGATGATGTCCGTGGTAAGGGCAGCACTGAAAAACTGTGTCTTACGAACACAGGGAAAAATCAATATAGCGTATATGCTTATCGACGAAAACAATGAACCAATGGTATCTTCGGAAAACCTTGAAGATATGCTGATGAAATGGAGCTGAACTCATGCACGAACTTGTAATCATAGGCGGAGGTAGCGGAAATTCGGATTATATCCTTCCAATCGCTGTCAGAGAGGCGAAAAATGCAGACTGTGTCATTGCTTCAGAAAGATTTCTGAAGCTTCTCAGATGCAGGAGAACAATTCCTCTCAAAAATATTGAAAAACTGCTCGAAGATCTTCCCGGTATCCTGGAAAAGGAAAGAGCGGCAGTTATTGTATCAGGTGATCCTCTTCTGTACAGTCTGTACAGAACGATAAAGGAAAGATATCCTCAGATGAAGTCAAGGGTTATTCCGGGGATAGGTTCACTTCAGATACTTGGATGTGAATTCGGAATCACCATGGAAGATGCACGGATATACAGTATCCACGGAAGAGATTATACAGACGGAAAAATAGCATATGCAGTTTCCGAAAATAAAGAGGTATTTTTCCTGTGTTCATCAGCTGCAGGACCGGTTGAGATATCAAAGGCACTCTTAAAATACGGACTTGATGACTGTGAAATATTTGTGGGAGAGAATCTTACCTATGAAACCCGTAAACTTTATAAGGGAAAGCCGGCGGATTTTGTGAACGGCAGCAATCCCGGGCTATGCGTTGCCGCAGTAAGAAACAGATCTGTAGACAAGTACATTTATTCTGCACTTCTTCCTGACAGTGCATTTTACAGAAACAGTTCTCCTATGACAAAGGAAGAAGTCCGGTCGGTCATAATAAGTAAACTCCGTCTGAAACCTGACAGCATTGTATGGGATATCGGTGCAGGTACAGGAAGCATTTCTGTCGAATGTTCAAGATTCTGCAGATACGGTGAGGTTTACTCGATTGAGTATAAACCTTCTGCCATAGATGCACTTAAAAAAAACAGGGATCTGTTTTCGCTGGACAATATGAACATTATTGAAGGAAGAGCCGAAGATATTGCCGGAGATCTCCCTGAACCTGATATAGTTTTTATCGGAGGAAGCGGAAAAAAACTTAATCAGATTATGGAACTCCTGAAGACAGGAAAGAGAAAGAGAATAGTACTGAGTGCAGTTTCTGTTGAAACCCAGAACGAAGCCTTCAGATTATTTTCGGAAATGCCCGGGTTTGATATGGTTCAGGTCAGCATTTGCGGGATAAAGAAACTTGGAAGTTATACTGTTCCTGAAAACAATAATCCGGTAACGATATATTCCTGCGTTACAAAGGAGGAGGGCCAAAATGAATAAAGGAAGATTTTTCGCTGTGGGTGTGGGTGCAGGAGATCCTCTTGACATGACACTCAGAGCAGTAAGAACCCTTGAAAATTCTGACGCCGTTGTTTTTCCGGTGAAGAATCCCGGAGAATCATCGGTTGCATATGATATAGCCTTAGCCGGTGCGGATATCTCAGGAAAGGAAAAAATAGAAGTGGTTTTTCCCATGAAGTCCGTTTCTGATTACAGGGAGTATCTTAATGATGAAAAGCTGCACAGAATTTTTGAACACCTTGACAGAGGTCACGATGTATCGGTAGTTACACTCGGAGATGTTTCTGTATATTCCACAGCGGAATATCTGAGGGGATATATTGAAGAAAAGGGATATGAGACACATATCTGTGCGGGTATCTCTTCATTCAGCGCAGCGGCTGCAAAGGCGAAAATATCTCTGTGTGAAAACAGGGAATCATTTTCAGTTGTACCTGCTGTAAGTGACAAGGAAGAACTGATGAAAAAGCTTTCTGATTTTGATACTCTTGTAATTATGAAAGCCGGAAGTGCACTCGAATGGATCGTTCCGGTTCTAAAGGAAAACGGGCTCTATGACAAAGCACTGATGTTCTGCAATGTGAACATGAGTGATGAGTATATCGGACCTGTTACAACTGACAGGAAGGGCTATTTTACAACTATCATTGTTAAACGCGGAGGTAATTTATAATGGTTTATTTTGTTGGTGCAGGTGCAGGTGATCCTGAACTTCTTACGATAAAGGGCAAGAGGCTCATAGATAATGCAGATGTTGTTATCTATGCCGGTTCCCTTGTTAATCCTGAAGTACTGAAAGATGTGAAAAAAGACTGTGCGGTTTATGACAGTGCCGGTATGAATCTTGAAGAAGTTCTTGATGTAATGAAGGCGGCTGAGGCTGAGGGAAAGACTACGGTCAGGGTTCACACCGGTGACTCCTCCATATACGGTGCCATCAGAGAACAGCTGGATGCACTGGACAAACTGAACATTGAGCACGAGGTCGTTCCGGGCGTAAGCTCATTTCTTGCAGCAGCTGCTGCGATGCAGAAGGAATATACTCTGCCGGATGTAACACAGACGGTTATACTGACAAGAATGGAAGGAAGAACGCCTGTTCCGGAAAGAGAAAGCATAGAAGAACTGGCAAAACACAGGGCAACTATGGTGCTCTTCCTTTCAGTCGGGATGATAGATGAACTTGTAATGAAACTGAAAACTTCATATCCGGAGACCACTCCGGTTGCTGTTGTTTACAAGGCGAGCTGGCCTGATCAGAAAATAATTTACGGTACACTCTCTGATATTGCTGCAAAGGTTAAGGAAGCAGGAATAAAGAAAACCGCGCTTGTTACAGTCGGTGATTTTCTTGGAAATGAATACGAGCTTTCAAAACTGTATGACAAAACATTTACCCACGAATACAGACAGGGGATATCCGAATGAAAACCGCATGCTTCTATCTGACTGAACAGGGAAGAAAAACAGCGGAAAAAATATGTGCGGTCACAGGCGGAGTGCTTTACGGAAAGGATAATTTCAGAGATAAAGTAAGAGAGTGCTTTGATTCGCATGAGGTTCTTGTTTTTGTAATGGCAGCAGGTATAGTGATAAGGACGATTGCGCCTCTGATAAAGAGTAAGACAACCGACCCGGCAGTTATACTTGTTTCCCAGGACGGACGTTATGTCATAAGCCTTTTGTCAGGACATCTCGGCGGTGCAAATGAGGAAACGGGAAGGATAGCAGAATTAATTGGTGCTCAGGCAGTTATTACAACAGCTACTGATGTTCAGAACGTTGTTTCATTTGATGTGTTTGCAAAGAAAAATAATCTTGCAATTGAAAACATAGATAATCTGAAATATATAAGCAGTTCACTGCTTGACGGAAACAGTATTGACCTCATATCTGATATCCGGATAACAGGAGTACCGGAATATATCAATGTTTCCGGAAAATCAGAAAATGAATACGCTGTATGTATTTCTGACAGGATTACAGATGATGCTTTTCATAAAAAAGTGCTTTATCTGAGACCGAAGGATATTGTTATCGGTATAGGCTGCAAAAGGAACATTTCATCAGATTATCTTGACAGCTGTTTTCAGATTTTTCTTGAAACCAACCGTCTTAGTCTTCATTCGGTAAGGTATGTTTCAACTATAGAACTGAAGAAGAACGAGCCGGCTTTGCTTGAGATGTGCAGGAAATATGGTCTGGAACTGAGAATTGCTGACCTGAAGGATATTGAGAAACATGCCTCCGGTTTTGAACAGTCTGAGTTTGTAATGAAGGTTACCGGAGTCCCGTCCGTTGCGGAGGGAAGTGCATTTGTAATTTCAGAACAGGGAGAGAAGATAAAGGGAAAAACAAAATTCAGCGGTGTTACTATGGCAGCATACAGAATTAGTCTGCCGGATTTGGAAATGGAGAGTTAGCATGGATAAAATAATTTACGTTGTGGGATTCGGTCCCGGAGACAAGCAGTTTATGACGATGCAGGCTGTTGAAATTATTGAACAGGCAGATCTGATTGTGGGTTACACCACATATACTGATATTCTGAAAGCACAGTTTCCGGATAAAAAATATATTTCTACACCTATGAGAAAGGAAACTGACAGATGTCGTCTGGCGATTGAAAAGGCACTCGAAGGAAATACAGTAGCTATGGTTTCCAGCGGAGACAGTGGCATATACGGAATGGCGGGCATCATGCTTGAGATCGCTGATGATATGCAGGCAGATGTGGAGATAGTGACGGTTCCGGGGATCACAGCTGCAAGTACGGCGGCCTCAGTTCTGGGGGCACCGCTGATGCACGACCTTTCACTTATCAGTCTCAGTGACCTGATGACTCCGCTTGAACTGATTTTCAGAAGAGTTGAAGCTGCTGCATCAGCGGATTTTGTAATAAGTCTCTACAATCCAAAATCAGGAAAACGGGTTGATTATCTTGAAAAAGCTGCTGATATAATTATGAAGTACAGAGACAAAGGTACTCCTGTAGGTATTGTCAGAAATGCCGGCAGACCTGACCAGAAAGCATGGCTTACCACACTTTCTGAACTGAAAAATGAACCGGTAGATATGTTCTGTGTTGTGATTGTAGGAAATTCACAGACGTATATAAAAAACAACAGGATGATTACTCCACGGGGTTATAAAATAAATGAGCAGTAAACTGAAAATTGCAGTAATAGCCGGGACGAGTGAAGCCACTGAGCTGATAAATCTTATCTCAGACCGTTTTGATGTTACCGCTTTTACTGCAACCTCATACGGCAGCAGTATCCTCGGTGGCAGCAGCTGCCGCATAAGTCAGGGCAGACTTGATGAAAGAGGATTTGCTGAAGTGCTTCCGGAATTTGATGCGGTTGCAGATATGTCGCACCCTTTTGCAGAGATTGTGTCAGATACTGTAAAGAAGGTATGCAGAGAGCTTGATCTGCCTTATTTCAGGGGTGGAAGGGAAAAAGTTTTCTATGACTATGACAGAATTTCGTATGTTGATTCAAAGGAAGAGGCCGCAGAACTTCTGAAGTCCTCGCAGGGTAATATTTTCCTTACAACCGGAGTTAAAACTTTAAAGTTTTACGAAACGGAACTTTATCCGGATATCGGCAGAATATGGGCGAGGGTTCTCGACAGTGAGGAGTCAAGGAGAATGTGTGCTGATTCTGCGGTAAACATTATTTATTCAAAACTTCCGGTACCGGAAGAGGAAACTGACAGAATAATGAGGGAAAATAATATTCGTATTCTTGTGACCAAGGACAGCGGAGTGCGGGGCGGGCTTCCTGAAAAAATAGAAACGGCCGGAAAATATAATGCCGAAGTGATAATAATAAGATCTCCGGAAAACGGGATAAGCAACACGCCGGAAAAAATTCTTGAGCAGCTTTTAAAACTTTGACGAGGAGTTGGATGAAATGTTAAAAAAATTACTGAGTCAGATTACTGAACCGGATAAAAAGGCGATGGAAAGGGCACAAATAAAGTGGGATAATATTGCAAAGCCGCTGAGAAGCCTCGGTCGCCTGGAAGATATGATAATTCAGCTTGCCGGTATAACGGGTTCTGAAAACATCGAACCGAGAAAAAAAGCGGTACTTATTTTCTGTGCTGATAACGGCATTGTAGAAGAGGGTGTTACCCAGACTTCAAATGAAGTAACGGCAGCCGTTACAGAAAACTTTACAAAGGGGATAGCTTCGGTAAATTCTCTTTCACGTGTATGCGGAGCAGATGTTTTTCCGATAGATATCGGCATAGCACGGGATATGAACTGCAGCGGATTAACCGACAGAAAGATAGCCTATGGAACGGGTAATTTTCTGAAGGGACCTGCTATGACACGCGAACAGGCGGAAGAGGCGATACTGACAGGAATAAGGCTTGTGGAGGAAAAGAAGAATGAGGGTTACAACCTTATTATAACCGGTGAGATGGGCATAGGAAATACGACTACCTCAAGTGCAGTTATATCAGTTCTGACAGATTCCGATCCTTCGGAGGTGTCGGGAAGAGGGGCAGGACTTACAAGTGAGGGGCTTGAGCATAAGATTCAGGTGATAAGAGAAGGAATTGCTCTTCACAAGCCGGATAAGAATGATATTATTGATGTGCTTTCAAAAGTAGGCGGTTTTGATATATGCGGTATGGCAGGGGCATTTTTAGGAGGAGCCATATATCATGTACCTGTTCTCATAGACGGGTTTATTTCTGCAGTGGCAGCAAACTGTGCAGTAAGACTTGCACCGCTGTGTGCTGAATACATCTATGCAACTCATGTATCAGCCGAACCAGCAGGCAGACTGGCACTTGAAGCTATCGGAAAAAAAGCATATCTTGAGTGCGGCATGTGTCTCGGTGAGGGAACCGGAGCAGTTATAGGTGCAAAACTCTTTGATTTTGCACTTGCAGCATATAACGAGATAATTGTTTTTGATGATGTCGAATTTGAAAGATACGAACTTCTTAAGTAAGGGTGATAAAATGAATTCCGAAAGAATAATGCAGCCTATGGATATAGAAAAAAAGAGCTTTGAGATTATTGAGAGCCATATTTCAGATATTTTTATACCTGATGACAGGAAGGATATCGTGAAGAGGGTTATTCATACAACTGCTGACTTTGACTATGTTGAAAATCTGAAGTTTTCCGATGACAGTATTTCTTCTGCTCTTAAGGCTTTAAAAGAAGGTGCGACAATAGTAACTGACACCAATATGGCTTACTCGGGTATAAACAAAACTGCACTTGCAAAGATTGGCGGAAAGGCCGTTTGCTTTATGTCGGATTCTGATGTGGCTGAGGAAGCAAAGAAACGTGAAATAACACGGGCTGCGGTTTCGATGGAAAAAGCATGTTCGGTTTCAGGAAATCTGATATTTGCGATTGGAAACGCACCGACTGCACTTCTTGAACTTGACAGTCTGATAAAAGAAGGTAAAGTTGTTCCGTCTCTCATTATCGGAGTACCGGTAGGATTTGTGAATGTCTGCGAATCAAAGGAAATAATAATGGAGAGCGGCGTTCCGTATATTGTCGCAAAAGGCAGAAAAGGCGGAAGCAATGTTGCAGCTGCAATATGCAATGCTCTGATCTATAAACTTTACAGGTGATTTTTTCGGAGGTTATGATGGGACTTGTTCATATTTACTGCGGTGACGGAAAAGGAAAAACAACATGCTCGGTGGGACTTGCAGTTCGCTTTGCCTCAACGGGTCAGAAGGTACTTTTCTATCAGTTCATGAAAAATCAGAAATCCGGTGAGAGAAGTGTGCTTGAAACAATTCCGGAAATCGAGGTCTGCAGGGGCTACGAGATGCCGAAGTTTTCATTTGCCATGAATGAAGAGGAAAAGAAGGAAGCAAAGTCAGTTTACGAAAGTGAATTTGAAAAGATAAAAAAACTTTCAGACAGCGGAAAATATGGTATGATTATACTTGACGAGATTATGTCATGTATATCATGCGGATTTCTTGACAGTTCAGCTGTTGCTGATTTCATCAGGGACAAGGAGAAAAATCCCGAGATAGTTATGACGGGAAGAGACCCCGCCCCTGAACTGTGCGAGCTGGCAGATTATATTTCTGAGATTCAGAAGATTAAGCACCCGTATGACAGGGGGGTTACTGCAAGAAGAGGGGTGGAGGTTTGATTCAGATTAATCTTAATTGCAGCTTATAATCAATCAACACACGGTTCAACGCACGCGTGTGTTAAAATATATACAATTCAACGCACGCGTGTGTTAGGCGTGTGTTGAATATATGCTTTTAATAGTTAAAAGGGGACGGGTAAACATTCTGATGCTGTGAAAAAGCAGAAAATCAGGGGCGGATTAAAAGTAAGCGTCAAATAGACCGTGTCTTTTAAAAGATTTCAGATCATGATATCATGG
>CAMCOJ010000046.1 GCA_945876405.1 uncultured Ruminococcus sp. | reverse complement strand
AAGGAGAACTCATATATGCGAATTATTGCAGGTACTGCACGCGGAAGAAAATTAAAAACCCTTGAAGGCAACGACGTAAGACCAACAACCGACAAAGTAAAGGAAGCTATATTTTCATCAATACAGTTTTATCTTCCGGGAGCTACAGTCCTTGATCTTTTCGGCGGAAGCGGGCAGCTTGGCCTTGAGGCACTCAGCCGCGGAGCAGAAAAGGCTGTATTTGTAGACAAGTCAAAGGCATCAGTAAACATCATTACCGAAAATATCGCATCTGCGGAATTTACGGACAGAAGCAGAGTTGTGTATATGGATTCAATAGACTTTCTGAAAACCGACCGCGGTATGTACGATATCGTATTTCTTGATCCTCCGTATAACATGGGTATTCTTGAAAAGGTCCTTCCTCTTCTTGAAAGTCATATCAATGAAGGAGGAAGGGTTATATGTGAACACGAACAGAAACTTGAACTCCCGGCTAATTTTGGTCCTCTGGTCTTGAAAAAGAAATATAAATATGGTAAAATAGAAATTAGTCAGTTTGTATATAATAGTGATGAACAGTAATATTACGGATTAGAGGTGTTTTTAGTGCGCAGAATAGCAGTTTGTCCGGGTAGTTTTGATCCAGTTACTTATGGTCATATTGATATTTTTAACCGGGCATCCGGGCTGTTTGACAAGGTAATAATACTTGTTTCCTCAAATCTCGCCAAACAACCTATGTTTACTCCTACTGAACGAATCAAGATGATTATGGATGTTACATCGGATATGGACAATGTAGTTATTGACATACTTGATGGCCTTCTTGCAGACTATGTCAGAGATGTTGGAGCATGTGCAATAGTAAAGGGGCTGAGAGCGGTAAGTGACTTCGAATATGAATTTCAGATGGCACTTGCAAACAAAAAACTTTACCCTGATGCCGAGACCGTATTTCTTACTACCAGCACAGAAAATATGTATCTCAGTTCAAGCGTTGTAAAACAGATTGCGGCCTTCGGCGGAGATATAAGCAGTTTTGTTCCCGACGCTATCAGAGAAAATATCATGTCCCGCATAGCAAATGTTAATAAAATCTGAATTATCAGGCATATTTATTTGATGAAAGGAGAGAGTTTCAGGCTCCGTGTCTGAAGCGGCTGATATGAACAATATTGATGAAATACTTGAGCAGATGGAGGAATTACTCGAAAAATCTGCACCGATGCCTTTTTCACAGAGTAAAGTTCTTATTGACTCAGAAAGATTAAAGGAACTTATCGATGATATCAGACTTAATATTCCTCAGGAGATTAAACGCGCCAAGCTTATTGATTTTGACTGTGAGAGAATTATTAAGGAAGCTGAAGAAAAAGCAGAGAAGATTGTACAGCAGGCAGAAGAAAGAGCAAAACTGCTTGTTTCCGGTGATACTATCGTCAAGGAAGCCAAGCAGAGAGCACTTGAGATTCTTTCCCAGGCAAAGTCACGTTCACAGGAAATCAAAAATGCCACAAGCAGCTATGTTGACAGAATGCTTGCTGATGCTGAAAAGTACTTCGAGAATGGTCTCCAGGACGTAAAGAGAACAACACAGGCTATAAACAGAGTAAAGAACGGCGGAAAAAACAATACTGAAGACGAACAGTAATATTACCGGGCGTAAACTATATAGTAAACGCAGTAAATAAATTGCGTTTACCGGTGCCGATCTGCACGGAGATGACGCAGTCATCGGATGTGCAAGGCAATATAAATAAAATAATTATAGTGAAAGTCAAATTTATTTTGACGTTCACTATAATTTAAGAGGTGTACTGATTTTTAGGTACACCTCTTTTTTTAATACATTAGTTATAAAAAGTTTTATCTCTTTTTTTCGTCAGGTATTTCTGTTACGGGATTTTCATTTTCCTTATCCGGGCTTTCTGTTACAGGATTTTCACTTTCTTCGTCCGGAGATCCTGTCACACCGGAATTCTCCTCATACTGTATTTCAGCCGTACATGTTACTTCATTTCCGTTTTCGTCAGTTACAGGGTTTCCTTCTTCATCAGTTACAGCAATAAATTCAGGGGCTTCCGTTGCCTTCAGTGCAGCCACACGTTCCCAGAAATTTTTTTCCGATGTAACTATAACAAGTTCAAAATCCACATCATTAACCGGACTGGAATAATTGCTGTTGTAGTCTTTCTCAGGACTGTTTCTGGCGGAGCTGAGCAAAAGCACAACAAAAATTATTGAGGCACAGAGAATGCTTACCATAATTATCGCATTTTTCATAAGTTTACTTCTCCTTTTCTGAAAAAATAACGTTATGTTTATTATATCAGAACTAATATTAAAAGTAAAGAAAAATAAGAGCAAAAATACTTGAAAAAAAACGTATCATGTAGTATAATAAAACAGTAATGCGTAATAACAGCATAATACTGAAAGGAGTTTAAGAATATGAATTATTCTCATGAAGTTGAAACAATGTGCCCTATCGCTCAGGGCGTTGCTCATGGTGCTGCTCCAATTCCTGAAGAAGCAAAATGGGTTAAGGCAAAGGAAATCAAGGATATTTCCGGTTTTACACACGGTGTAGGCTGGTGTGCTCCTCAGCAGGGTACATGTAAGCTCACACTTAACGTTAAGGAAGGCGTTATTCAGGAATGTCTCGTTGAAACAATCGGATGTTCAGGTATGACACACTCAGCAGCTATGGCTTCTGAAATTCTTCCTGGCAGAACAATTCTTGAAGCTCTCAACACAGACCTCGTTTGTGACGCTATAAATACAGCTATGAGAGAACTCTTCCTCCAGATCGTTTACGGTCGTTCACAGAGTGCTTTCTCTGAAGACGGTCTTGTAATCGGTGCAGGTCTTGAAGACCTCGGTAAGGGCCTCCGTTCACAGGTTGGTACAATGTACGGTACACTTGCAAAGGGTCCTCGTTACCTTGAGATGACAGACGGTTATGTAACAGGTCTTGCTCTTAACGAAGACAACGAAATCATCGGCTATAAGTTTGTAAACTTCGGTAAGATGATGGATTTCATTAAGGCCGGCGATGATGCTAACACAGCATTTGAAAAGGCTCAGGGTCAGTACGGCAGAGTTGCTGATGCAGTAAAGATCGTTGACCCAAGAAAAGAATAAGGAGGAACTCAACAATGGCTTTATTTGAATCATATGACAGAAGAGAGAAGCAGATTCTCGCTGTAATCAAAGAATACGGCATCAACTCTATTGAAGAGTGTGCTGATGTATGTAAGGCTAAGGGCCTCGACATTTACAAGCTGGTAGAAGGCATTCAGCCTATCTGCTTTGAAAACGCTAAGTGGGCTTACACAGTAGGCTGTGCTATTGCAATAAAGAAAGGCTGCACAAAGGCTGCTGACGCTGCTGCGGCTATCGGTGAAGGTCTCCAGGCTTTCTGTATCCCTGGCTCAGTTGCTGACCAGAGAAAGGTTGGTCTTGGTCACGGTAACCTCGGTAAGATGCTCCTCGAAGAAGAAACAGAATGCTTCGCATTCCTCGCAGGTCACGAATCATTCGCTGCTGCTGAAGGTGCTATCGGTATCGCAGAAAAAGCAAACAAGGTTCGTAAGACTCCTCTCCGCGTAATCCTTAACGGTCTCGGCAAGGACGCTGCACAGATTATTGCCAGAATCAACGGCTTCACATACGTTGAAACAGAAATGGACTATCACACTGGCGAAGTTAAGGAAGTGTTCCGCAAGGCTTACTCAAACGGTCTCCGCGCAAAGGTAAACTGCTACGGCGCTAACGACGTAACAGAAGGCGTTGCAATCATGTGGAAGGAAAACGTTGACGTTTCTATCACAGGTAACTCAACAAACCCAACAAGATTCCAGCACCCTGTTGCAGGTACTTACAAGAAGGAAAGAACAGACGCTGGCAAGAAGTACTTCTCAGTTGCTTCAGGCGGCGGTACAGGTCGTACACTTCACCCTGATAACATGGCTGCAGGTCCTGCTTCATACGGTATGACAGATACAATGGGCAGAATGCACAGTGATGCTCAGTTTGCCGGTTCTTCATCAGTTCCTGCTCACGTAGAAATGATGGGCCTCATCGGTATGGGTAACAACCCAATGGTTGGCGCTACAGTTGCTTGCGCAGTTGCGGTTGAGGAAGCTATGAAGTAAGCTTCAAACGGATTAACTACGGCATTTAACGAATAATTATAAAATCCCGCTGATATTCGTGAAAATCGGATTTCAGCGGGATTTTTGTATTTTGTCCACCATTTGTCCACGGATTTTCAAGCGGTGGACAATGAGCAATAAATCAAGTGGTATTAGATGAGTTTATTCATTTTATTCGCAAGATACAACGGCATATTCACAAAGCTGTCGTTGCTCTCATATCTAAGCTTAGAGAAACGCACAGCCTTTGCAGGTTTATGTTCCTTGATATAGCTTTTAAAGCTTGCAGAGGTTACGCTTTCGCCAGCCTTGACTTCTATCGGAATAATATTAATTCCGTTCTGCACAATAAAGTCAATCTCACTTGTGGCAGTGGGAGCGTAATACTTTGGTTCGGTGTCATACAGCGATTTTATCTGCTGTAAAACATAGTTTTCAGTCAACGCACCTTTGAACTGATAATCTGATTTGAGCAGAATTGCCTCGTTACTGATTGCTGCCATGTGCTTCATTAAGCCCACATCAAACATAAAAAGTTTGAAGTGATTTAACTGCTCGAATGCTTTAAGCGGGTGCTCTGGTTTGCTTACATTATATATACGCAGAACCATACCTGCTGACACAAGCCACTCAATAGCCTCCTCAAATTCTCTCGCTCTTGCCCCTTCACGAACACAGCCATAGACGAATTTTTCATTATCCTTTGAAAGTTGGGTTACAAGGCTTCGGAACACCATCAGAATACGTCCACTGTTCACCTTGCCGTTGTGCTTAGAGAAGTCATTTTCATATAATTCAATCAATTCCTGCTGAATACGGGAGATTTCGGCAGGGTCTTTGTGTGTTATCCAGGACTGCACACATTCAGGCATACCGCCTATTATCAGATAAAAATTATATGCGTCAAGCAGCTTTTGGTGGAAAATTTCTTCAATATGCTGTCCTTTTTCAATGCTGTTATAGTAAGAATACAGTCCTTCGTCCGTAGCGGCAAGAAACTCATCAAAGGTCATAGGACTGATATTCAGAAGATTTACTTTACCCACAGGGTATGACTTAGGCTTTGCAAGGAGAGTGCCAAGCAGACTTCCTGCTGAAATAATGTGATATTCGTTTGCTTTTTCGCAGAAATATTTCAGAGAGTTCAAAGCCTCGGAGCATTCCTGCACCTCATCAAATATAATCAGATGCTTTTCGGGAAGAATCTTTTTACCCTTGATAAGTCCCAGTAATTCAATAATCCGATGTGGATTTTTGTTCGTTTCAAAGATAGATTTCAATTCGTCTTCTTCGTCAAAGTTGAAATAAAATGTATCCTCATAATACAGCCTGCCGAATTCCTCCATAAGCCAGGTTTTCCCTACTTGTCTTGTGCCTTTAAGTACGAGAGGCTTGCGGTCAGAACTGTTTTTCCATGCTAATAGCTGTTCTATTGCGTTACGTTTCACATAATCACGCTCCTTGTAAGTAGTATTATACCACTTTTTGAGATATATCTCAATAGTGTTTTACACATTTTTCAATGGTTTTTTGAGTGCGATTAACACATTTTTAAAAACAGTGGTGATCTATTACATTTTTAATTGCACAGCTCGAAGAAATTCGAAATGCTCATTTAGGATTTTCTTTTGTCACATTGTGCTCAACGGATGAAGGTTTCAGCTTGTATAAAAGAAGAGCTGTTAGCAAAAACTGAACGGAACACAGAAGCTCTTTAATGTTCTACCGCTTGTCGGTTGATTACACTGTTGCTGTTGAAGAGACTATGAAGTAAGCTTTAAACAGCGAAAAAAATCGAAAACATATTGACATTTCTCTATCTATCGGGTATAATGATACATAGAAATAATTCAATGTGAGGTGAAGATATGGTTACCGATGTTAAAAAGACAGCAATAATTTTCAAAGCCTTCTGTGATGAAAACCGTGTTCGTATTCTTCAGCTTTTACAGAACGGAGAAAAATGTGCCTGCAGGCTTCTTGAGGAAATGAACATAACTCAGCCAACTCTTTCTCATCACATGAAAATTCTCTGCGACAGCGGAATTGTAAATGCACGAAAAGAGGGAAAGTGGACACATTACTCCATTTCGCAGGAAGGCATTGAAGAAGCGCAGAAGTATCTTTACACGCTTAAGGACGGACGAGGAGATATATGATTAAGAGCGCTATGGAGATACCTGAAAACTATCTCGCAGATTATGAGAAAATTCAGCCGTGTTATACACGGCTTATTCAAAGTATATAATATTGATATATTCCTATGTTTAGATATATCTATATAAGAAAGGAGTTGCTTTATGGAAGTGCTTAAATCAGTATGGGGCTTTTTTCAGAATGAAGTCCTCGGAATGGCCTGGCTGAACAGGCTTATCGGCAGTTTTCTGAATACGCTGGGTCTTGATACAACGGAGAAAACAGGGGGAAGTGTTCAGTTTTTTATCTATGATATGATAAAAATTATGGTGCTGCTGGTTATCCTCGTTTTCATCATTTCATATATTCAGAGCTTTTTCCCGCCTGAAAGAACAAGGAAAATTCTCGGCAGATTTCACGGAATTTGGGCAAATATCCTTGCCGCACTGCTCGGAACGGTAACTCCGTTCTGTTCCTGCTCGTCAATTCCGCTGTTTATCGGTTTTACAAGCGCAGGACTGCCTCTTGGAGTTACATTTTCGTTTCTGATTTCATCACCAATGGTTGACCTTGGTTCGCTTGTGCTTCTGATGAGCATTTTCGGATGGAAGGTTGCTGTTGTGTATGTAGTTATCGGGCTTGTTATTGCAGTTGTGGGCGGTACTTTGATAGAAAATCTTCACCTTGAAAATCAGGTTGAGGAGTTTATACGAAAGGGCAAAGCTATTGATGTTCCGCAGGAGAAACTGCACATAAAAGACCGCTTAAAATACGCCTTCGAACAGGTCTGCGGAACTGCTAAAAAGGTATTTCTCTATGTTCTTATCGGCGTGGGTATTGGTGCAGTAATCCACAACTTTATACCCGAAGATTTTATTGTCAGTGTACTCGGAGACAATAATCCCCTTGGTGTTATCCTTGCAGCAATTGCTGGCGTTCCTATGTATGCTGATATTTTTGGTACAATCCCGATTGCAGAAGCCCTGCTCGGAAAAGGTGCATTACTTGGCGTTGTACTTTCATTTATGATGGCTGTTACAACCCTTTCCCTGCCTTCGATGATTATGCTGCGTAAGGCGGTTAAACCGAAGCTGCTGGGTATCTTCATTGCTATTTGCACGATAGGAATAATTATTGTCGGCTATTTCTTTAATCTGATACAGCCGATGATTATATAAAAAATTACAAATAAATGGTATCTCAGGAGGAAAACTATTATGTCACTGTTTAACTTTGGTAAGAAAAAGGAAGAAGAAAAGAAGACAACTGCCTTCACTTGTAACTGCGGATGTCCGACAAGTGAAGCTAATGAGATTTCAAATGATTGCTGTGCCGAAGCAAAAGACGGTATCTGCTGTATTAAGGTGCTGGGTGCAGGCTGCAAATCCTGCCACGAGCAATATGAATATGCAAAAGAAGCAATTAAATCAATGGGATTGTCCGTTGAGGTTGAATATATCACAGATATGCAAAAAGTGATGGAATACGGTGTAATGAGTATGCCCGCTCTTGTTGTAAACGAAAAGGTTGTTTCAATGGGTAAGGTGCTTAAAGCTGCCGATGTCGAAAAGCTATTGAAAAGGTTACTTTGATGGGGGTAAAATGACTAAACCAAAGATTGCCTTTATTTGCGTACACAATTCCTGCCGCAGTCAAGATCCGACAGGAGAGTGTGATGAGGTTTTTATTGAAGTATTGATCTTACAGAGTATAGATATTTTGTAGTTCCTGCCGATTATATTAATAAGATATATCGCACAAAATACAGGTGAAACGGATTTCGCTTATGTTTTATTTCAGGGAGGAATGCAGTTATGGATTTCAGTACAATAGGATCGGTTACAAGTTACATGAAAAGCATGGAGCTTGAAACAAAATTTAAAAAGAAAAAAGCAGAAGGTGATCTTGGATCGCAGTCAAGGAAGAAAACAGAGCTGGAGATCAAAAATGAACAGTTTAAGGCTGAGTACATGCACAGGCAGGAAGAAAATGAAGATGATGACAAAATGCTTACGGACATTAATAACAAAATTGCAGTGGATCAGGAACTGACACCTGAGGAATTGCGTTATCTTCAGAATAAGAACCCTTCACTTTATCAGAAAGTTAAAAATATCGAAAATGAAAAGAAGCAGTATGAAAAAGACCTGAAAAACTGTAAGACAAAGGAAGAAGTCGAACGTCTGAAAATGAACAAAGTGAGTTCAGCACTCTCTGCTATAAAATCTGCCGAAAGCGATCCGAATCTTCCTGAGAGCGCAAAACTTGCAGTAGCACAGGGCGAACTGAGACGAATGAATGCTCTTAATAAGATTTTAGCAAAATTTGTTGAAAGAGGGGAATACGACAAGCTTCCCGCTGAACAGGAAGTACTTGAGGTCGAAAAGCAGCTTAAGGAAGCCGAACAGGCTGAAGAAGAGAAAGTTTTTGACGTATCTGAAACTGAAAATGCAGAAAAGTCCGGTGATACTTCTGAAACTGAAAGCGAGAATAAAGAATTCACCGAAAACGCTCCGGAGAATATCAGTGAGGACAAACCAACAAAAGCTGAGATTGAATTAAGCCCTGAGGCACAGAAGATAAAGCGCTCAAAGGCTAAAAAAGCCTATGATGAAGTAAAGGAAAAATATATTCCTCAGCAGATTAATGTGTTTTCTGAATAAGTTAGGGTAACAATACGATGGCTGGTGCTGCAGTTAAAGGAAATACTGTACATATAGAAAACACTCCTGTAAGTCTGTGCTAATTCTTTCTTTTCATCCATCTTCCGCTTATAAAATACGACCAGGTTATCAAAAATCCCATTCCGAATCCGAACAGGCCGTTCCACCAGATAATGGAGTATCCTAAAAAAGAACTGTGCCTCAGAATAAATGTCAGTGAAACGCGTATTGTCAGTGCACAGGTTGCAACTACTGCCGGGAATCCGCTGTGACCCATGCCCTGATACACGCCGAAGAGCGGTATGTAGCTTGATAGAACTATGTTTATCAGAGCGACAGTTCTTATATGCGGTACGCAGTAAACAAGAGCTTCCTCGCTGAGTCCGAAGAGATGAGCAATATTGTCAGCGAAAATCCAGATAAGTGATGAGATGATAACCGTGGAAATGAGCGATACCACCAGAGCCTGCTTTGCACCTTTTTTCACTCTGTCAGGCTTGTTTGCTCCTATGTTCTGTCCTGTGTAGGTTGCAAGGGTAGTCTGAAGGGACATACATGGCAGATTAATGTACTGTTCGATTCGCTGACCTACGGTAAATGAAGCGGTCATAACCTTTCCGAATTCATTTACCACTCTCTGTATGCATGAAAGTCCTACAGAAACAATAATCAGCTGTATTGAAATAGGCATTCCTATCTGGACAGTATTTTTTACAGCTGTGCTGTCCCACCTGTATTCAGAGAGCTTAAATCTGAATACAGGATATTTTTTATGCATATAAATGTATGCCGCTGCCAGTGAACCAAGCTGAGCAATATTGGTTGCAATTGCCGCCCCTACAACACCCCATCCGAATACTGCAACGAAAAGCAGGTCAAGTACAATGTTTATAACTGATGAGATCAGCAGAAAATATAATGTAGCTGAACTGTCACCCACTGCTCTGAGTATTGAGGCAATAATATTGTAGCCGTACTGAAAAACAAGCCCGACTGAATAAATCATAAAATATTTTACTGTCAGTCCCAGTATCTCATTGTCTACTGAAATAAGGTATTTGAAAACAGGAAACGACAATGCAATTCCGAGTACGGTTGATATCAGACCGAGTACCATGAGAAAGAAAATACCCGCTGAGGCATTTTTCCTTACGAGTTTTTCATCTCCGGCACCGTAATGTCTTGCAATAACAACACCGTTTCCGGCCGAAAAACCGGTGGCAATAGCAAGAAAGAAAAACGCCATGGTACCGGTCGTCCCCACAGCTGACAAGGCGTCCTCGCTTGAGAAGTTTCCGACTATTATGCTGTCAACTGTGTTGTACAGCTGCTGCAGAAGTGAGCCTAAAAGGACAGGGAGAGCAAATGTTATAATATGTTTCCAGGGTGCTCCCTCTGTCATAGATTTTCCATTCATGTTTTTTCCAGCTTTCTTTTTATTTCTTTTTCAAAAATTAAAGTGAACGAAAAAATATTTTTTCGTTCACCGGTGCCGATATGCACGGAGT
>CAMCOJ010000045.1 GCA_945876405.1 uncultured Ruminococcus sp. | reverse complement strand
CAGATTGTACCCCGAAATTCGATTTGCGGGATTTACTGACGCTTGGGAACAGCGTAAGTTGGGAGAGATAGCCAATCGCATTACAAGAAAGAATCAAAACCTTGAGTCAACATTACCGTTGACTATCTCCGCACAGTATGGTTTAATAGACCAAAATGAGTTCTTTGACAAGCGTATTGCAAGCAAAGATGTAAGCGGATATTACTTGCTTAAAAAAGGTGAATTTGCTTATAATAAGAGCTATTCAAGCGATGCTCCCTGGGGCGCTGTCAAAAGGCTTGATAGGTATGAAAATGGCGTATTATCGACACTTTACATTGTTTTCGAATTGATAGATAAGGATAAAACCGATTCTGACTTTATTGTTTCATATTATGATACTGACAGGTGGTATAAAGAGGTTCAAGCCATTGCAGCAGAGGGCGCAAGAAATCACGGATTGCTCAATATTTCTCCAAATGATTTTTTTGAAACAGAACTAATTATCCCTAAATCGGTTGCAGAACAGCAAGCTATCGGAGCATATTTCAAGAACCTCGACCACCTTATCACCCTTCATCAGCGTAAGCAAAAGTAATATTTGTCGGAAAAAGCAATACTACATCAGAAGATTTTTCGAAAGGCGGTGTTTATAATGGCTGAACTCGAACAGACCATTGAAGAAAAGTTAATAAATCAGCTTACTCAGGGCAAAAGTCAGTGGACATATCGCCCCGATCTTAATGACGAGAATAAACTTTGGGAAAACATCAGGCATATTCTTGAACGTGGAAACAAGGAACAGCTTGATGGAATGCCTTTGACAGACCGTGAGTTTGAACAGGTGAAAAACCAGCTGTCATTTGCAACATTTTACGATGCAGCAAAATGGATAGCAGGAGAAAATGGCATTGCACACGTTTCCGTTCAAAGAGATACAAAGAATGTTCAGCTGACAGTTTTAAAGCGTGATGATATTGCAGGCGGCTCAAGCGTTTACGAGGTCATCAACCAATACAGAGCCTTAAAGGACGATGAATGCGATATTCACGATCAGAATCGTCGTTTTGATGTTTCCTTGCTGATAAATGGTATCCCTCTTATACATATTGAGCTGAAAAACCGTCAGCACTCATATTTAGACGGCTTCAGACAGATAAAAAAGTATATCCGTGAGGGCAAGTTTACAGGCGTATTTTCGGCTGTTCAGATGTTTGTAGTATCAAATGCGGTGGATACCAAGTATTTTGCGGCAGCAAGCGAGGAACAGTTGAATGAAAAATTCCTTTCGGGCTGGGAAGACACCACAAATGCTCCCGTTTCCGATTATCTTAAATTTGCTTCGGAGGTTCTGAAAATACCCGAAGCACACCAGATGGTAATGAAGTATGTAGTTTTAGACCAAGAGGACAAAAAGCTGCTTTTACTCCGTCCTTATCAGATACACGCTATTGAAGCGGTGAGAGCAGCATCACGTCAGGGAAAATCGGGATATATATGGCATACAACAGGCTCCGGAAAAACAATGACAAGCTATAAAACAGCGAGAAATCTGCTTATTGATATTCCGAGTATCGAAAAGACAATATTTCTTATCGACCGAAAAGACCTTGATATGCAGACAACACAGGCGTTTCAGTCATATGCCAACAATGATATTGTTGATGTTGATGAAACCGAAAATGTAGGCGATTTAATAAATAAGCTGAAAAATAAAAATCAACAGGTTATTGTAACCACGATTCAGAAGCTTTCCATTGCTGTCAAGAAACGGCTTCAGGAAGGTACGCCTGCTTATGAGCGTATAAAAAATCTTCGCATAGCTTTTGTTGTTGATGAGTGTCACAGAGCGGTCACACCGAGAACGCAAAGACTTCTTTCTCAGTTCTTCCGCAATTCTCTTTGGTACGGCTTTACGGGAACACCACGTTTTGATGTTAATGCCTATCCTCCGGAGGGTGATCTGCCGAGGACAACAGAACAGCTTTATGGTCCCTGTCTGCATAAATATACAGTCAAGGAAGCAATCCGTGACGAAGCTGTTCTGGGATTTCAGACCGAACATCTCGGTGTAAAAAATCTTGATAAAGATGATGAAAACGAGGATCTTTCCATTTACGAAACCGAAGCGCATATGCTTGAAGTTCTGAATACCATAATAAACAAATCAAGGGAAAAGCTCGGCTTCAAAAACGGCAGAGGTCAGACCTATGAAGCACTTCTGACTGTAAATTCTATTCAAAGGGCGCAGGCATATTATGATTTGCTCAAACGAGTAAAGAACGGCGAAACAAGCGTGGTGATAAGTGAAGAAACAAAGCGTGTTCTTCCCAATTTCCCGAAATTTGCAATTACATATTCTGTTTCCAGTGATGAAGATACCGAAAGTGCAGATTTGAACGTACCCAAAATGCAGGAGTCGCTTGACGATTATAATGCTATGTTCGGTACTCATCACAGTATCGGTGAGATAAAGGGATACAATGCTAATCTGAATGACAGGCTTGCAAGAAAGAAAACAAAATACAAGAGCCGTGACGAGCAGCTTGACCTTGTTATTGTTGTAAACAGACTGCTCACAGGATTTGACGCTCCTTGCCTGTCAACCGTTTTTATGGACAGACAACCTATGCACCCACACGACATTATTCAAGCGTTCTCACGAACAAACCGTCTTTTTGATAAATCGAAAACAGCAGGTCAGATCGTGACCTTTCAATCTCCGCACAAGTTCAAAAAAGCGGTCGATGAAGCCCTGATATTATATTCGGCAGGCGGACAGGCTTCTGTACTTGCTCCTGATTGGGAAACGGTTTACGACGAGTTCACAAAAGCACTTGCATATTTGCGTGTCACAGCAGAAACACCCGATATTATACCTACACTTTCTAAGGAAGGTCAGCTCAGATTTGCAAAGGCTTTTCAGGAGTTTGATAAGATATATTCAAGCCTGAAGGCATTTACGAGGTATGCAGAAAATCCGCCCGATTCCTATGGTATTACACAGGAAGAATATAATGATTATGCGGCTCATTACAAGAATATCCGTGAAAAGTATAAGACCAAACCGGGTGATGATACACCTCCTGATGAAATAATTGATCTTGAATATGAACTCAAGGCATACAGCAAGGAAAAAATTGACTATGATTATATAGTCAGTCTTATCCAGACTGTTGTATCTGCAACCGATGAAGAACGAAGTGAACAGCATTATCAGAACTTGCTCAATGAAATAAATGAGTACATAGAAGAACTCCTTTCATCAAATCCGAAGCTTGGTGTTTTGATGCAGAAGCTATGGGAGGATATTAGCGAGAATCCCGATGCGTTCAAGGACAAGAGGGTATCTTATGTTCTTGCCGATATGCGTAAGGAAGCCATCGACAGCGTTCTTACGGCTTTTGCGGAAGAATGGTGTGTTACACTTGAAGCGGTTGCATATGCAGCTGATCGTTACGAATACGGTGACACGGAAATTCCGGGGCTTAACAATTTGAAAGAGTCAGCCGATTTTGAACGTTATTCGGCTTCACATAGCGGATTATCCAAATTCAAGTATCGTCAGGCAATGAAGAAAGCATTATACGATTTGCTTATTGATGAGATAATACCGCTTAGATATGATAATTTCAGAGTTGATGATGCGAAATTAGCATTGCAGACAACAACTGAATAAATGTGCAGATATGCATAACTTATATGGAGCTAAGATTTTCTTGGCTCCATTTTTATTGAAAAAACTATAACTTGGGAACAGCGTAAGTTGGGAGAGATAGCCAATCGCATTACAAGAAAGAATCAAAACCTTGAGTCAACATTACCGTTGACTATCTCCGCACAGTATGGTTTAATAGACCAAAATGAGTTCTTTGACAAGCGTATTGCAAGCAAAGATGTAAGCGGATATTACTTGCTTAAAAAAGGTGAATTTGCTTATAATAAGAGCTATTCAAGCGATGCTCCCTGGGGCGCTGTCAAAAGGCTTGATAGGTATGAAAATGGCGTATTATCGACACTTTACATTGTTTTCGAATTGATAGATAAGGATAAAACCGATTCTGACTTTATTGTTTCATATTATGATACTGACAGGTGGTATAAAGAGGTTCAAGCCATTGCAGCAGAGGGCGCAAGAAATCACGGATTGCTCAATATTTCTCCAAATGATTTTTTTGAAACAGAACTAATTATCCCTAAATCGGTTGCAGAACAGCAAGCTATCGGAGCATATTTCAAGAACCTCGACCACCTTATCACCCTTCATCAGCGTAAGCTGGAAACGCTGAAAAAATTGAAGAAATCAATGCTTCAAAAGATGTTTATATGAGAGGAAATGGCGATGAAATTATATCACGGGAGCAATGTTGAAGTCAGGGAGCCGAAAATATTGCAAAGTAATCGTGCTCTTGACTTCGGAACGGCATTTTATATGACGTCTGATTATGAGCAGGCGAAAAAATGGGCAAAGCTGACCGCCGATCGTAAGAAATCCGGTACACCTATCATTAACGAATTTGAATTTGATGATGAGCGGCTCGCAGAGCTTGAAGTTATACGTTATGAATCAGCCAATAAGGAATGGCTCAGATTTGTAAGCGATTGCCGTTCAGAACAAAGAAACGGAGAGGAATATGACATTATTATCGGACCTGTTGCAAATGACAGGACATTTGATGTTATTTCTCTTTATCTTATCGGCGTATATGACGAGGACGAAGCAATACGCAGACTGCTGCCTTTTAAACTGAAAGACCAGTATGCATTCAAATCGGAAAAAGCTCTTGACCTTCTGACATTCAAAAGGGGGATTTTTGTATGAGTTCGGAAATTCTGCCATATATTTTGAATTATTATGATAAAGAGGTAATAAAACTGATTTGCGAGAAATATGGACTCACCGAATGGGAGGCTCTCAGGCGATTTATGAAATCGGAAACATATTCAATGCTTTCCGATTCCTCGCTTGAAATGTGGGATTTTGGCTATCCTGCAATTTTCAATATGTGGGAGTGCGAACAGATAACAGGCAATCCAAGAAACTCAAGCTATTTCAGGGAGGAATAAGAATGTCAAAGGAAATGGATTTTTTTATCTTTCTGATTGAGCAGTATGCAAAAAGTCGTGGAACAACTGCTGATAAGGTGCTTGAGCTTTGGGATTCATTGCAGCTGACCGATTTTATCTACAATATGTATGAACGCTATCATTGTGAAGCACTTGATAATGCTTTTTGTGATATTGATTCTCTTGTGGAGGAGCGGAAAAAGGCTATATAAATCCGAAAATCGACAAATGCTTGGGAACAGCGTAAGTTGGGAGAGATAGCCAATCGCATTACAAGAAAGAATCAAAACCTTGAGTCAACATTACCGTTGACTATCTCCGCACAGTATGGTTTAATAGACCAAAATGAGTTCTTTGACAAGCGTATTGCAAGCAAAGATGTAAGCGGATATTACTTGCTTAAAAAAGGTGAATTTGCTTATAATAAGAGCTATTCAAGCGATGCTCCCTGGGGCGCTGTCAAAAGGCTTGATAGGTATGAAAATGGCGTATTATCGACACTTTACATTGTTTTCGAATTGATAGATAAGGATAAAACCGATTCTGACTTTATTGTTTCATATTATGATACTGACAGGTGGTATAAAGAGGTTCAAGCCATTGCAGCAGAGGGCGCAAGAAATCACGGATTGCTCAATATTTCTCCAAATGATTTTTTTGAAACAGAACTAATTATCCCTAAATCGGTTGCAGAACAGCAAGCTATCGGAGCATATTTCAAGAACCTCGACCACCTTATCACCCTTCATCAGCGTAAGCAAAAGTAATATTTGTCGGAAAAAGCAATACTACATCAGAAGATTTTTCGAAAGGCGGTGTTTATAATGGCTGAACTCGAACAGACCATTGAAGAAAAGTTAATAAATCAGCTTACTCAGGGCAAAAGTCAGTGGACATATCGCCCCGATCTTAATGACGAGAATAAACTTTGGGAAAACATCAGGCATATTCTTGAACGTGGAAACAAGGAACAGCTTGATGGAATGCCTTTGACAGACCGTGAGTTTGAACAGGTGAAAAACCAGCTGTCATTTGCAACATTTTACGATGCAGCAAAATGGATAGCAGGAGAAAATGGCATTGCACACGTTTCCGTTCAAAGAGATACAAAGAATGTTCAGCTGACAGTTTTAAAGCGTGATGATATTGCAGGCGGCTCAAGCGTTTACGAGGTCATCAACCAATACAGAGCCTTAAAGGACGATGAATGCGATATTCACGATCAGAATCGTCGTTTTGATGTTTCCTTGCTGATAAATGGTATCCCTCTTATACATATTGAGCTGAAAAACCGTCAGCACTCATATTTAGACGGCTTCAGACAGATAAAAAAGTATATCCGTGAGGGCAAGTTTACAGGCGTATTTTCGGCTGTTCAGATGTTTGTAGTATCAAATGCGGTGGATACCAAGTATTTTGCGGCAGCAAGCGAGGAACAGTTGAATGAAAAATTCCTTTCGGGCTGGGAAGACACCACAAATGCTCCCGTTTCCGATTATCTTAAATTTGCTTCGGAGGTTCTGAAAATACCCGAAGCACACCAGATGGTAATGAAGTATGTAGTTTTAGACCAAGAGGACAAAAAGCTGCTTTTACTCCGTCCTTATCAGATACACGCTATTGAAGCGGTGAGAGCAGCATCACGTCAGGGAAAATCGGGATATATATGGCATACAACAGGCTCCGGAAAAACAATGACAAGCTATAAAACAGCGAGAAATCTGCTTATTGATATTCCGAGTATCGAAAAGACAATATTTCTTATCGACCGAAAAGACCTTGATATGCAGACAACACAGGCGTTTCAGTCATATGCCAACAATGATATTGTTGATGTTGATGAAACCGAAAATGTAGGCGATTTAATAAATAAGCTGAAAAATAAAAATCAACAGGTTATTGTAACCACGATTCAGAAGCTTTCCATTGCTGTCAAGAAACGGCTTCAGGAAGGTACGCCTGCTTATGAGCGTATAAAAAATCTTCGCATAGCTTTTGTTGTTGATGAGTGTCACAGAGCGGTCACACCGAGAACGCAAAGACTTCTTTCTCAGTTCTTCCGCAATTCTCTTTGGTACGGCTTTACGGGAACACCACGTTTTGATGTTAATGCCTATCCTCCGGAGGGTGATCTGCCGAGGACAACAGAACAGCTTTATGGTCCCTGTCTGCATAAATATACAGTCAAGGAAGCAATCCGTGACGAAGCTGTTCTGGGATTTCAGACCGAACATCTCGGTGTAAAAAATCTTGATAAAG
Organism: uncultured Ruminococcus sp.; assembly: GCA_945876405.1. Lineage (GTDB taxonomy): Bacteria > Bacillota > Clostridia > Oscillospirales > Ruminococcaceae > HUN007. Next base: position 3,262 of record CAMCOJ010000045.1, on the reverse strand, counting down.
ATGATGAAAACGAGGATCTTTCCATTTACGAAACCGAAGCGCATATGCTTGAAGTTCTGAATACCATAATAAACAAATCAAGGGAAAAGCTCGGCTTCAAAAACGGCAGAGGTCAGACCTATGAAGCACTTCTGACTGTAAATTCTATTCAAAGGGCGCAGGCATATTATGATTTGCTCAAACGAGTAAAGAACGGCGAAACAAGCGTGGTGATAAGTGAAGAAACAAAGCGTGTTCTTCCCAATTTCCCGAAATTTGCAATTACATATTCTGTTTCCAGTGATGAAGATACCGAAAGTGCAGATTTGAACGTACCCAAAATGCAGGAGTCGCTTGACGATTATAATGCTATGTTCGGTACTCATCACAGTATCGGTGAGATAAAGGGATACAATGCTAATCTGAATGACAGGCTTGCAAGAAAGAAAACAAAATACAAGAGCCGTGACGAGCAGCTTGACCTTGTTATTGTTGTAAACAGACTGCTCACAGGATTTGACGCTCCTTGCCTGTCAACCGTTTTTATGGACAGACAACCTATGCACCCACACGACATTATTCAAGCGTTCTCACGAACAAACCGTCTTTTTGATAAATCGAAAACAGCAGGTCAGATCGTGACCTTTCAATCTCCGCACAAGTTCAAAAAAGCGGTCGATGAAGCCCTGATATTATATTCGGCAGGCGGACAGGCTTCTGTACTTGCTCCTGATTGGGAAACGGTTTACGACGAGTTCACAAAAGCACTTGCATATTTGCGTGTCACAGCAGAAACACCCGATATTATACCTACACTTTCTAAGGAAGGTCAGCTCAGATTTGCAAAGGCTTTTCAGGAGTTTGATAAGATATATTCAAGCCTGAAGGCATTTACGAGGTATGCAGAAAATCCGCCCGATTCCTATGGTATTACACAGGAAGAATATAATGATTATGCGGCTCATTACAAGAATATCCGTGAAAAGTATAAGACCAAACCGGGTGATGATACACCTCCTGATGAAATAATTGATCTTGAATATGAACTCAAGGCATACAGCAAGGAAAAAATTGACTATGATTATATAGTCAGTCTTATCCAGACTGTTGTATCTGCAACCGATGAAGAACGAAGTGAACAGCATTATCAGAACTTGCTCAATGAAATAAATGAGTACATAGAAGAACTCCTTTCATCAAATCCGAAGCTTGGTGTTTTGATGCAGAAGCTATGGGAGGATATTAGCGAGAATCCCGATGCGTTCAAGGACAAGAGGGTATCTTATGTTCTTGCCGATATGCGTAAGGAAGCCATCGACAGCGTTCTTACGGCTTTTGCGGAAGAATGGTGTGTTACACTTGAAGCGGTTGCATATGCAGCTGATCGTTACGAATACGGTGACACGGAAATTCCGGGGCTTAACAATTTGAAAGAGTCAGCCGATTTTGAACGTTATTCGGCTTCACATAGCGGATTATCCAAATTCAAGTATCGTCAGGCAATGAAGAAAGCATTATACGATTTGCTTATTGATGAGATAATACCGCTTAGATATGATAATTTCAGAGTTGATGATGCGAAATTAGCATTGCAGACAACAACTGAATAAATGTGCAGATATGCATAACTTATATGGAGCTAAGATTTTCTTGGCTCCATTTTTATTGAAAAAACTATAACTTGGGAACAGCGTAAGTTGGGAGAGATAGCCAATCGCATTACAAGAAAGAATCAAAACCTTGAGTCAACATTACCGTTGACTATCTCCGCACAGTATGGTTTAATAGACCAAAATGAGTTCTTTGACAAGCGTATTGCAAGCAAAGATGTAAGCGGATATTACTTGCTTAAAAAAGGTGAATTTGCTTATAATAAGAGCTATTCAAGCGATGCTCCCTGGGGCGCTGTCAAAAGGCTTGATAGGTATGAAAATGGCGTATTATCGACACTTTACATTGTTTTCGAATTGATAGATAAGGATAAAACCGATTCTGACTTTATTGTTTCATATTATGATACTGACAGGTGGTATAAAGAGGTTCAAGCCATTGCAGCAGAGGGCGCAAGAAATCACGGATTGCTCAATATTTCTCCAAATGATTTTTTTGAAACAGAACTAATTATCCCTAAATCGGTTGCAGAACAGCAAGCTATCGGAGCATATTTCAAGAACCTCGACCACCTTATCACCCTTCATCAGCGTAAGCTGGAAACGCTGAAAAAATTGAAGAAATCAATGCTTCAAAAGATGTTTATATGAGAGGAAATGGCGATGAAATTATATCACGGGAGCAATGTTGAAGTCAGGGAGCCGAAAATATTGCAAAGTAATCGTGCTCTTGACTTCGGAACGGCATTTTATATGACGTCTGATTATGAGCAGGCGAAAAAATGGGCAAAGCTGACCGCCGATCGTAAGAAATCCGGTACACCTATCATTAACGAATTTGAATTTGATGATGAGCGGCTCGCAGAGCTTGAAGTTATACGTTATGAATCAGCCAATAAGGAATGGCTCAGATTTGTAAGCGATTGCCGTTCAGAACAAAGAAACGGAGAGGAATATGACATTATTATCGGACCTGTTGCAAATGACAGGACATTTGATGTTATTTCTCTTTATCTTATCGGCGTATATGACGAGGACGAAGCAATACGCAGACTGCTGCCTTTTAAACTGAAAGACCAGTATGCATTCAAATCGGAAAAAGCTCTTGACCTTCTGACATTCAAAAGGGGGATTTTTGTATGAGTTCGGAAATTCTGCCATATATTTTGAATTATTATGATAAAGAGGTAATAAAACTGATTTGCGAGAAATATGGACTCACCGAATGGGAGGCTCTCAGGCGATTTATGAAATCGGAAACATATTCAATGCTTTCCGATTCCTCGCTTGAAATGTGGGATTTTGGCTATCCTGCAATTTTCAATATGTGGGAGTGCGAACAGATAACAGGCAATCCAAGAAACTCAAGCTATTTCAGGGAGGAATAAGAATGTCAAAGGAAATGGATTTTTTTATCTTTCTGATTGAGCAGTATGCAAAAAGTCGTGGAACAACTGCTGATAAGGTGCTTGAGCTTTGGGATTCATTGCAGCTGACCGATTTTATCTACAATATGTATGAACGCTATCATTGTGAAGCACTTGATAATGCTTTTTGTGATATTGATTCTCTTGTGGAGGAGCGGAAAAAGGCTATATAAATCCGAAAATCGACAAATGCTTGGGAACAGCGTAAGTTGGGAGAGATAGCCAATCGCATTACAAGAAAGAATC
>CAMCOJ010000044.1 GCA_945876405.1 uncultured Ruminococcus sp. | reverse complement strand
TACACAAGGAGTATCGTCGGCAGCGTCAGATGTGTATAAGAGACAGGTAATTGTCTTCATGGCAGCACAGAAAAATGTTATCGAAACTATGGCTCATTCAGGAATAAAAGACTAAAGAAAGGATGAAAGCGGTGCACTGGTTTAAAAATTCAATACCGTTAATAGCTGCATTACTTGTTTTTACTTCAGCACCGCATGTGTCGGCCCGGAGGACAGATGATACATACAACTATGACAGATGGGGCGAGGCAATACCCTCACGTGCCGGATATACTGCAGCTGAAAGTATTTCGGGAAGAGATCTTGGAGTATCTGATTTTGCAGATATATCAGATATTTTCCTTGCTTCTGACGGAAGCTTTTTTATATGTGACAGCGGAAACGGACGTATAGTGGTAACAGACAGTGAATTTGAAAAAAAGGCAAAAATAATAGACGAAATTAATTATAAAGACCAGAAGCTCAGTCTTGAGAATCCTGGTGGTATATATGTATCAGATGAAGGTATCCTCTATATAGCGGATACAGGTAACTCCCGTGTGATAAGATGTGACCTTGAAGGAAATGCCGACCTTGTCATAGAGAAACCTGATTCAGTTCAGTACACCGCAGTAACATTTGTTCCTCAGAGAGTACTTGCGGACAAGGCAGGATTTATATATGTAGTCGATGGAAATATAACAGGCGGTGCAGTGCTTTTTGACAGTGAAGGTAATTTTTCCGGATACTACGGAGCTAACAGGGTTCAGCAGACCGGAGAGGTTCTCAGAAATTATTTCTGGAAGTTCCTTGCCGGAGATGAGATGAGAAAGTACATGACAAATGCGGTTCCGTCAGCGATAAGCAGCTTTGACAATGACGAAAAGGGATTTATCTACACCTGCAGCAGTTCACTTTCCCAGGATATAGATATGATAAAGAAGGTAAATGCCGCCGGATATAACCTGTTTGCTGACATGGAAACTGATTTCGGGGACAGACCGACTGCTGACTACAGTGAATATCCGCAGAATTCCTATGTTGATATTGACGTAAGTCCTACCGGACTTATAAACTGTCTCGACTATACAAACGGAAGAATCTTTCAGTATGATGAAGAATGCAATCTTCTCTTTATTTTCGGAGGAAAGGGTTATCAGCTCGGGACATTCAGACAGGTTTCGGCTGTGGAATCTTCAGAAGACTGTTTATATGTAGCGGATTCTCAGAAGAATACAGTAACTGTATTTGAAGAGACGGAATTCGGCAGAACTGTTCATCATGCAACAGAACTATATAATGCCGGATACTATGACGAGGCTCTTGAACCGTGGTTTGACGTGCTTGAACAGGACGGAAACTACAGAATGGCCCATAAAGGCATTGCAAGTGCGTACATCAACCAGGGCAGATACAGAGAGGCTATGAAGTATGCGAAACTTGCTGATTCGCAGTGGCGTTATGACCGTGCCTTTGAGGGCTGGAGGGAAGAGTTTGTAAGTACACATCTTACGGAACTGATACTTGCTGCTGCAGCACTGATTCTGATTACTGTGTTTGCAGGAAGATATCTCAGGAAAAAATCCTCCTGTTCCGGGAAGACTGTAAAGGAAACTGCTGCAAATGAAAGCAATGCGGAAGGAGATGAAGCAAAATGATGGATCTGTCGGAAAAACAGTGGGTTAAGCACGCTGTTTTACATCCTTTTGAAGGATTTGAGGATATGCGCTGGAAAAAATCCGGTTCACTCCGGATATCGTTTTTTATTGTTCTGCTGTTTTTTATCGGAACTGTAGTAAACGACAGACTGTATGCATTTCAGTTTCATAATTCCTATGACAAACTTTTTAACATAGTCCCTTATTTTGTAAAAAGTATTGTTCTGTTTGCGGCGTGGGTTATCGGAAACTGGTCTGTATGCACTCTTCTTGACGGAGAGGGGACACTTAAGCGAATCTGCATATTCAGTGCATATTCAATAATACCGTATGTTGCCTCGCTTTTTTTTACTGCTTTTCTGTCGCATTTTCTGATTGCCGATGAAGGTGTTTTTATTCTTTGCCTGCACTATGCCGGAATTATCTGGACAGGTGTGCTGCTGTTTAATGCAGTAAAGACAGTTCATCAGTATTCATTTATGAAGACAGTATCTGCTGTCGTTCTTACTCTGGCAGCCATGCTTATAATGATGTTTCTCCTTGTGCTGGTAATGTCGCTGTTTCAGAAGGCCGGACTGTTTATTTATTCGATTTATACTGAACTTCAGTACAGATTCAGAGTTTAAAGAGGCGGTGGATAAATGAGAAACAGATTTACACGTATAATTGCCGGTTTTACCGCTGCCGTTGTTCTTTCAGTTTCATCATTCTGCATTTACGCTGAAGATACGGAAGAAAATGATACAGATTCCGGCACGTCCTATACCATGCGTACTGAAAATGAAGTTCTCAGAACGATGAAAAAAGCCTGCGAGAATGAAAGTTTCGTTCTCTATTATTCTGAGGAAGAGGACCTTATAGCACTTGAATGCAAAAAAAACGGATATGTATGGTGGTCATCCCCGGTAAATGCCGAGGCCGATACAATTGCGAAGGGCAATGTGAAAAAGGAACTTGAATCATCTCTCATTGTAGTTTACGGTGAGCCTGAAAAACGAACCGGTTCTACTTTACGGTCAGCCCGTAACGGTAAAATGAAATATAAAGTAACCGGAAACACACTGGAGATAACCTATCGTTTCCCGTCAGCCGGTTTTGTTATTCCGGTACAGTATACTCTTGATGAGGATTCTCTCCGTGTGCACGCAGATACCTCTGAATTTAAGGAGAACAAGAGAGAAGAAGGCGAAAACATGGTTCTCCTCGAACTTTCGGTTCTTCCGAATATGCTTACTGCCGGCAGTATGGAGAACGGGTATTACATAATTCCGGATGGAAGCGGGGCAGTTATAAACTTTAACAACGGAAAGACGGATTCACGTTCATACTCATCAAAGGTTTACGGAAACGATATAACAGCGGTTCCCCTTTACAAACCGGAAAACACTGAAAAAGTTTATCTTCCTGTGTATGCCTCGGTTAAGGAAACCGGCAACGGAATGCTTGCGGTTATCCATGAAGGAGACGAAAATGTGCTGATACAGTCGAGTGTAAGCGGACTTTCAAAGAGCAGCTACAACACATGCAGCTCAAGGTTTATTCTAAGAAATACAGATACATACTATATGAACAGCGAACCGCTTACAGTTTTTGAAGACGGAGAAATCGGAGTTCCTTCACTCGAGATAAGATTCTATCCTCTCTGTGAGAAGGAACTTGACTATACAGATGTTGCAGAAGTTTACCGTCAGTATCTCATTGACGAAAAAAATCTGACTCAGACTGAAAACACCCTTCCTCTCAGTATCAGCCTTTACGGCGGGGTTCAGAAAAAGGAACCTTTTCTTGGCATTCCGGTTACAAGGAAAAAAGCTGTTACCTCATTTGAACAGGCTAAGTCCATAGTTTCCGGTCTTAAGGAAAACGGTGCTGACAGTATGGTGGTCACGCTTGAAAACTGGACTGATGACGGTATTGAAGGAAAGGCTGACTACAAGGCGAAACCTTCATCTGTGCTGGGAACTTCCGGTGAATTCAAGGATATGGTAAAATATTTTGATGATAACGGGATAGGATTTTATCCTGTTGTGAACAATACAACATTTAACTCCGGAAATGGTTACTACGCTTTCAGTGACACAGCCATGAGAGCGTCGGGGCAGTATTCGAAACAGATAAGCTACACCCTGGCATACGGAACAAAGGACGGCATGAAAAAAGCTGTTTCTCTGCTTTCGCCGTCTGTATACAGTGGTTTGTTCAGTAAGATATCATCTGGATACTCAAAAGCCGGACTTTCCGGCATATGTCCCGGAGACCTCAGCTCCGTTCTCTGCGGTGATTACGGGAAAAAACATATCGAAAGATGTGATACAGCTGAATTTATAGAGGAAGGAATGGCTGGATTTAAAGAAAATATCGGTTCGGTTCTTGCATCTGAGGCAAACTCCTATGTGTTTGAATTTACAGATTATATCTCAGAAGTTCCTCTGTGTTCAGGAGGATATGATATTTTTGATGAGGATATTCCGTTTTACCAGCTTGTTCTTCACGGACTTATACCATATTCCTCGACTGCTGTAAACGGAGCGGAAAATCCGGAAGAGCTGATTCTGAAAGCAGCGGCAGCAGGCAGTGGTATACATTTTGACATGGTCGGTGAGGAAATCAGCATACTCAAGGATACTGAATATGACATATACTTTTATGCTGACAGCGACGCGTGGACGAAAAAAGCTGCAGCAGGATACAGATTTATAAGAGATGTTCTCTCCGGTACAGAAGATGAATATATTACAGAGTATTCACAAAAGGGAGAAATCATAGAAACCGAATACAGTAACGGGACTGTTGTTACTGTAAATCTTAAAGAAGAGACGGCACAGGTCAGTGAAAAAACTTATGTTCTCAGTGATTATCTGAATTCAGACGGAGGAGCGGGTAATGATGAAGAATAAAAAAACCAGGAAAAAAATGTCCTATGAAAAGCAGAAAAGTCTGTACGGTTATGGCTTTATCGGACTCTGGATGATTGGAACACTTGTATTTTTTATCATTCCGCTTTTTGAATCCCTTCTCTACTCATTTCAGAACGTCAATCCTCAGTCGGGCGGTATGAAGGGGGACTGGGTTGGCTTTTCCAATTACATAACTGCATTTGCCAGAGATCCGCACTACCGCACATATCTTTTTGATGTTACAGCAGATATGCTCAGGACAACCCCGATAATACTTATATTCTCTCTGTTTTCAGCTGTCCTTATAAATCAGAGATTCAAAGGAAGAGCCTTTGTCCGTGCGGTATTTTTTCTGCCTGTAATTGTTGCGTCCGGTCCGGTTTATTCTGTCATTACCGGTGATATGAGTACAAGCGGGGCAGAGGGAGCAGCTCAGTTTTCAACGGTTTTTGAAACCGATATGGTAACTGAACTGCTTGAATTCACGGGGATATACGGACTTAGTCAGACACTTACGGAGACCATAAAACACACTATCGACAGTATATTTGCTATCGTATGGAAATCGGGCGTTCAGATTCTTGTATTTCTTGCGGCACTGCAGAACATACCTCCTTCGGCAAGAGAGGCAGCCCAGCTTGAAGGTGCGACTTCATGGGAGTATTTCTGGAAGATTACCTTCCCGTATGTGAGTCCTGTGATTCTTGCAAATCTTATTTTTACTGTAGTCGACTCATTTACAGACTCCGGCAATAAGGTCATGGGCAGAATTATCGCTATGCAGAACGACTGGAAATACGGTGTTGCAGCGGCTATGGTATGGTCTTATTTTGTTATAGTAATGATAATAATAGGCATACTCTTCCTTATTGCAGGAAAGCATATTTACTATGAAGTTGAATAGTCTTTTTATCGGAAAGGAAAAATCATGACCCGTAAAGAACAAAAGGTTGCTGTTCGTGCAAGACAGCAAAAACACCTTTCACTTATGTCAAAAGAACAGATTTCATATGTGAAACGGAAAAAGGCAGTGGAAATGATATGGCGTATTTTCAGATTCCTCATTATTTCAGGCCTCTGTTTTGTTATTCTTTATCCGCTTCTGTTTATGATAAGCTGTGCATTCAGGGACAAAAACGATATGAATGACCCTACGGTTATGTGGATACCGCGTCATCTGACTCTCGATGTCATTAAAGAAACAGCTTCAGCAATGAAACTCGGAAAAACTCTTGTAAATACTCTTGTCATAAATATCGGATGTTCACTTCTCCAGGTAATTTCTTCGGCCGTTACCGGATATGGATTTGCCCGTTTCAGATTCAGGGGGAAAAATATTCTTTTCGGAATAGTAATCCTCATGATACTGGTTCCGCCTCAGGTTATTCTCCTTCCACAGTATGATCTTTTTAACTCGCTTGGCATGATAAATACTCCGTGGACCATGTATCTTCCGGCGATGACAGCCAACGGAATCAAATCCGGAATAATGATATTCATATTCCGTCAGTTTTTCCGCGGACTACCCCGTGAGCTTGAGGATGCAGCCTGCCTTGACGGATGCGGACCGTTCAGAACATTTGCAGAGATAATGGTTCCGAATGCACTCTCGTCATTTCTGACAGTTTTTCTGTTTGCAGTGGTATGGTACTGGAATGATTACTATGTATGCAATTCATTTTTCAGCAGTAACCAGACACTTGCACTTACCATAAAAAACATTCAGCCGGTTCTCAATGCAGCCCTTTTCAATGACGCAAGTCTGAGAGTTTCTGCAAGGGAATACGTTGTGTGGACCCAGGCTGCCTGTCTTATTTCAATATCTCCTATGCTGGTTATGTATGTTTTTCTGCAGAAATATTTTACAGAGGGAATAGAACGTTCCGGACTTGTGGGATAGATTTTTTTACCAATATTGCACTAAATTAAATAGCTTAATTTGTGAGTTTAAATAAAATTTTATGATTGAGGTTTACAAATCATATCTGATGTGTTAATATTACTGTTATCGGGAACGATACTTATTGTTTAGGAGATTTTGAAAAAAAGAAAGAGGGGAATTAACAATGAGAAAGGTTATGACAGTTTTATCAGTCGTATTTGGCGTGCTCACATTTGCAGCAATTGCATACGCAGGACAGGAGGAAAGTAATTTTAACGTTGCCTATGCCTGTATTCCGGCTCTTTTCTGCATAATGACAGCCATTGCCGGTGACAGGGTCGATGAACAGCACCTCGACATTGACGATGCTGATTTTTTGTAATAACGCAGATATGATTATTTACTGAATTTTACACCACAGACTTTATAGATTGTCTGTGGTGTTTTTTTTGTATCACCCCTGCTTTACTTTTGCCTTGTAAATATCGCAGGAAAATGGTATAATGATATAGCGAACGAAAAAAGAATATGAAAGAAAAAACTATGAACACACCAGTTTACGATTATATTTTATCATATGCCGGCAGCGGTATGCTTCGTATGCATATGCCGGGTCACAAGGGAAGAACCTTTGACAATCTGCTTTCTGATATTTACCGGTTTGACCTTACTGAGATAACAGGTGCCGGAAATCTTTTCGAATATGAAGGCATAATATATGAAAGCGAAAAAAACGCTGCGGAGCTTTTCTGCACAAAGGGTACATTTTATTCGACGCAGGGTTCAACTCTATGCATACAGACGATGCTTGCGCTGATGAAGCGTGAAAACCGACGTGTGTTTGCGGTAAGAAATGTGCACCGGTCATTTTTAAGCTCATGTGCTCTTCTCAATATAGAACCGGTATGGATTTATCCGGAATATTCGGATACGATTATCTCCGGAAGGATAAATCTTTCCGACGTCATAAAATCACTTGAAATGAACCCGCATTCATGTCTCTACGTTACTTCTCCGGATTATCTCGGTGCCATGGCGGATATAAAAAGTCTCGCAGAAATATGCCACAGTTACGATTCTGTTCTGCTGGTGGACAACGCCCATGGTGCGTGTCTGCCGTTTTACAGTGAAAACAGACACCCTGTACACCTCGGTGCTGATCTTTGCTGCGACTCGGCACACAAGATGCTTCCGGCACTTACAGGGGCGGCATATCTCCATACAGGAAATGAGCGTTATACCTCACAGATAAAGGACGCAATGCTTATGTTTGCCTCCACAAGTCCTTCATATCTGGTAACCTGTTCGCTTGATCTGTGCAACAGATATTTAGCCTGTTCAATAAAAGAAGAACTTGCTCAGGCGGAAAAGCTGATGGCGAAACTCAGAAGTACTGCTTCGGAGAAGTACAGCCTCGGATGTCCGGCCTTTGACCTTGAGCCCCTTCATTTTACCATAAATGCTGAAAAGAGCGGTGTGTCAGGGAGATATCTTGCAGAGAAACTCCGTGAAAACGGAATAGAATACGAATTTGCTGATGACACATATATCGTTCTGCTTTTTTCCCCTGCTGATGGGGAGGAGGAGTACCGGAAAACTGCAGCTGTGCTTGAATCAATAGAATTCAGACCGGAGATAAAAGAGCCTTCCCGAATTGTATTTCCGCATCCTGAGAAAGTGTTATCCATAAGAGATGCACTGTTCTCCGAATATGAGGAAGTAAGCACCGAATGTGCGGAAGGAAGGATCTGTGCCGGCATAAATGTGCCCTGTCCTCCTGCTGTACCGGTTGCCGTAAGCGGTGAGAGGATATCGGCAGAGACGGTCAGGACTCTCGTTCATTACGGTATCAGCACCGTAAGAGTAGTAAAAAACAGGAAATGGAACTGATAATATGAAGATATACGGAAATACCCTTATACTGAATACATTTCAGAATATGATGCAGAAGGACAGAATGGCTCATTCCTTCCTTATATACGGAGAGAGCGGACTTGGCAAGAAAACCATGGCCGGCTGGCTTGCTATGATGCTTGTATGTGAAAATGAAAACAAGCCGTGCGGACAGTGCCGTTCCTGTAAAAATGCGGCTGAACATATTCATCCGGATATAATCTATGCGGAACACAGCGGAAAGATGGGCGGATTTTCAGTTGATACCATAAGGAATATCACCGCTGATGCGTATATAAAACCAAATAATACTGACAGAAAAATATATATTTTCACTGATGCTGACAATATTACCGTTCAGGCCCAGAATTCATTGCTTAAACTTATAGAAGAACCGCCGGATTATGCATATTTTATCTTTACAGTTTCCGACAAAAATGTTATACTTGAAACTATAAGATCAAGAATAATTTCACTTTGTGCAGCGAAGGTAAGCTGTGAAGAAACAGTTGCGGCTCTTGCAGAACACGGGATATCTGACGAGGAAGCGAAAAATGCAGCTCAGATATTTAACGGAAATATCGGAAAATGCCTTGAATATATACAGTCAGATTCACTGAAGAACACTGTGGATTTGACAAAGAAGATAACAGACTGTATAATAAACAGAGATGAATATGGCACGCTCAGATTTCTGACTGAAGCATCTTCAGACAAATCAGTTCTTAAGAGCGTTCTCGAAATGCTTAACTGTATAATACGTGATGCACTTGCATTAAGGTATCTGCCTGACAGCTTTACAGGCTGCTGTCACGGGGAGGCGGAGGCACTTTCCGTCGGACTTACTGCAAATGCCTGCGGAAAAATACACGAAGCTATAGAACATTCATATTCGCTTATTGATAAAAATGTAAATATAAAGCTGATAGTCTCAGCCCTTTGCGGTTCAATATCAGCATTAAGACAGCTTTGATGAAAAGGAATTAACAATATGATAGAGATAGTAGGAATCAGATTTAAAAAAGTCGGAAAGATTTATTATTTTGCACCGGGCGATATCAAGGCCAAAGTGGGAGATATGGCTATTGTGGAAACAGTCCGCGGTGTGGAATGCGGTGAGGTAGTAATAGCCAACCGCCGGATTGAAGAAAGTGCTGTGACTTCGGAACTTAAGGAAGTAATAAGAATTGCGACTCCTGAGGACCTTGAAACAGTGAAAAAAAATATCCGGAAACAGAAAGATGCATTTGCTATATGTCAGCAGAAAATAAAAAACCGTGGTCTTGATATGAATCTTATCGATGTCGAATTTACATTTGACAACAACAAGATTCTGTTTTACTTCACTGCAGAGACAAGAGTTGACTTCCGTGAGCTTGTAAAGGATCTTGCTGCTGTGTTCAGAACAAGAATTGAACTTCGTCAGATAGGTGTCCGTGACGAAGCCAAGATTCTCGGCGGACTTGGCATATGCGGAAGAGAATTCTGCTGCAAGGGCTGCATAGGAGAGTTCCAGCCGGTTTCAATCAAGATGGCAAAGGAACAGGGACTTTCACTCAATCCTACAAAGATTTCAGGTACATGCGGAAGGCTTATGTGCTGTCTTAAGTATGAACAGAGCACATATGAGGAGTTCCTTAAGATTACACCAAAGGTTGGTGCTTATGTATGCATGCCTAACAACGTCAGAGGTTATGTTGAAGAGGCAAATACTATTACAGGTAAACTTAAGGTGCGCCCTGAAAATGACAGTGCTGTGCCGGTTATCATTGACAGAAGTGAGGTAAAGATTATCAAGGATTCTGTAATTAAGGTTAATAAGGATGAGATAAGGGCACTGAAATCTCTTGAAGAGTGATTTTAATTGCATGCACAGGCATTTGCCTGTGCATTTTTTTGGTTTTATGAAATTTTAAAAAAATTTAAATTTACCTATTGATTTTTTCTTCAAAGTGTACTATACTATTAATTAGCACTCGAAGTGTTAGAGTGCTAAAATTAATTTATATGGAGTGAAATTAAAATGGAAACAAAACAGTTTAAAGCAGAATCCAAAAAGCTTCTTGAAATGATGATCAACTCTATATACACTCATAAAGAGATATTTTTAAGAGAACTGATCTCAAACGCAAGTGATGCTATCGATAAACTCTACTTCAAGTCTCTTACAGATGACGGCGTAGGTATGAATAAAGACGATTTTGAGATTCTTATCAACGCTGATAAGGACAGCAGCTGTCTCTTATACACATCTCCGAGCCCACGAGACAGGCAGAAAT
>CAMCOJ010000043.1 GCA_945876405.1 uncultured Ruminococcus sp. | reverse complement strand
CACAAGGAGTATCGTCGGCAGCGTCAGATGTGTATAAGAGACAGCTGCAGTTATCGGCGGAGCATTTATAAAATAACGGAGGAAAACATGAACAAAGTAAACAAACAGGTTGAACACGAGGCGATTTTCGGTATCGCTCCTGTTCTGAGAAATGAGAAAATTTACGGATTTATAGATGCTCTTCTTGTGCTTTCAGGATACTGTATAGCAACCTGGAGCTATACACAGGGAACATATCTTGCCACCCTGGTGGGATTTAAACAGCTTATCACAGGTGCATTTTTCGGTGCAGTTCTTATGCTTGCCATATATCAGCTGCCGGTTATTCTCTCGGTAAGGTACGGTATTGATATTTGGGTATGGCTTAAAAGTGTATTTGGCAAAAACGGCGTGGTTTTTATGACTGTGCTCATAATTGCAGTTAATTTTCCCTGGTATGCCGTATGCGCGGATTTGTTTGCCTCCTCAATGAACAGCCTTCTCGGTCTGTTCGGCATTTCACTGCCGGCATACATGCACACAGTTCTCGCCGTACTTTGCGTTGTTATCGGTACGGTTATTGCATACAAGGGAATCGGTGCCATTACCTGGACAACACGTATTCTCGTTCCCCTTCTTATGCTGCTCGGAGTAGTCGTAGTGATTGTCGGATTCACCTCCGTTCCCTTTGACTTAATCTGGGAATACAAACCGGAAAGGCCGGAGGGCGAACTGAATATTATTCCCTATATTATCTCAATCGAAGCAAACTTCGCATTTGTAATTACTCTTGTGGGCGGTATGGCAGAAGTTCCGCGTCTTACAAAAAAAGAAAACTCCGGTTTCTGGGCCGGCGTACTCGGACAGGGACTTGCCGGTTCATTCTTCGTAGTTGTTGGAGCAGTTATGTCAATTGCAATGCAGTATGTAACCGGTGAAATGATCGACGACCCTACCATGATGCTTGCAACTCTTTCCGTTCCGGCACTTGCACTCAGCTCACTGCTTCTTGTGGCTTTCGCCAACATCGGAACGCAGGCGGTCGGCTCATACATATACGGTGTCATGCTTAAATCTTCATTTAAAAGGGCAAACTACACCGTGCTGATACTTATCCTCGGATTATACGTTTCGGTTCTCTGCGTTTGGGGTAAAATTATCGAATACTTCGGAACATTCCTTACTGTCAGTGCCTGCATATACGCTCCCCTCGCCGCCCTCCTGT
The DNA here is from genome assembly GCA_945876405.1 of uncultured Ruminococcus sp. GTDB lineage: Bacteria > Bacillota > Clostridia > Oscillospirales > Ruminococcaceae > HUN007. The sequence continues at coordinate 9,501 of CAMCOJ010000043.1, read as the reverse complement.
TTACAGATTTCTTTATCGTAAGAAAACAGAAATTTTCAATCCGCTCTGCCTTCGAGCTGAAAGGCCATAATTGCTATTACTATACCAAAGGTTTTAATATCGTCGGACTTCTGTGCGTTGCCGCCGGAGTAGCAATGTCTCTCTCAGTTTATAACCCTGTAACAGGTGAAATACACAATATGGCATTATTCTATCTTACACCAACAGGATTTTCGTTCCTGGGAACAGGGGTTCTTTATTTCCTTCTGAGCCTCATTCCGCCGGTAAAAAAATATCTGCTTCAGGACAGAGAGGATGTTACAGTCTGATGAAAAACAATAACGGACAAAGTGAACTTACGGTAAGAAAAAGAAAAAATATCAACACAAAGCCTTTTGACCGGTTTCGCATTCCGCCAAAGCAGAATTTCTTTCTCATGCCACTTATCTGGCTGTTATGCCGTCTGTTCACACTCGGAACAGGACTAAAAATAAACAAAGTAAATATGAAGGGCGTAAAACCACCGTTTATTGTACTTGGTTCGCACCACGCCTGGATGGATTTTTACGTTACACCCCTCGCCCTTTTTCCATACAGGGCAAATTATGTTTCCGAACTTGAGGGATTTGAATTTTTCGGTGAATGGATTTACCGTCAGATAGGCTGTCTCGGAACAAGAAAGTTTGTAAATGACATAGCTCTGGTTCAGAATATTAAACGTGTACTTGACAGAAAAGGTATAATTGTCATTTATCCGGAGGCACGCTACGCAAATGTCGGGACAAATACGGATATTCCGCTTTCTGTCAGCAAGATGGCGAAAAAATTTGGTGTACCTGTAGTGGGACTCAATATGCACGGAAATTATCTCCAGTCACCCATCTGGAATACCCGCAAAAGAAAAGGCGTAAAACTTGAGGCAGAACTCAGAATGCTCATACAAGGGGAAGAAATCAAAGGTATGACGCTGGAAGATATACACAAAACAATATCCGGATACCTCAGCTATGATGAATATCAGTGGCAGTATGATAAAAAAATGGCCATCAGCAGCAGTTTCCGTGCTGAAGGCCTTCACAAAGCACTTTACCGCTGTCCTGAATGTGAAACTGACTATTCCACAGACAGCAGCGGCGCAGAGATTTTCTGTAAAAAATGCGGCTCCCGCTATTATATGAATGAATACGGGAGAATGCTTAAGGACGGAGCTGAAAACAGGTTTTCCCATATTCCGTCCTGGTATGAATGGGAGCGTTCCTGTGTTCACAGAGAAATTGACGAAGGAACGTACAGTCTGGACACTGAAGTGCGGATTCACGCACTCCCGAATGCCGTCAACTTTATAAGCTGCGGAACAGGGCGTCTTATTCACAATAAAAACGGATTCTCTCTCACCTTCAGAGACTACGGCGATGAAGAGGAAAAAACTCTTGAGTTTCCGCCATCTTCAATGATTTCCGTTCACACAGAATATGACTACAGAAAAATGGGACAGTGTATAACACTGTCCACACTTGACAATACTTATTTCCTGTTCCCGAACAGCAGCGAATTTAATGCAACAAAAATTCAGTTTGCTACCGAGTACCTTTACAGACTTTCACAGAAAAATTCCTCAGAATCCTCTGTGTAAAATATAGTGAAGTACGGACATTTTATTTCCCGTACATCTGTATGAAATTACAGAGAGCACCGATAAGGTTTGCGTCATTGCGGTGCAGGCATACATCAATCCGCATATTTCTGTACACCTTTGTTATTTTGGAGAGACGCTCAGCATATCTCTTTATTCCCTCTGTAAATGCCGGCTGTGCGCTTATTCCGCCGCCTATTAGAATTACATCAGGGTCGAAGGCAACATAAAGATTGCAGCACTGCTTCGCTATGCTGAAATATGTATCTTCAACTATACTTTCGGTTACCGTGTCGCCTTCATCAATCCATTTGTAAATAAGCTCACCGTTTACTTCGCTGTCCGGCAGCCCCTTTGCCTTTGCTACTCTGTGAACAAGTGCAAGGGTTGAGTCGCGGCAGCTCCAGGTAAACGGAGCCTCCTCAAATGAACGTTCAACGGACATTTTTTCAAGCGAAGGTATTTTATCAATTTTCTCCAGATCACCGCGTGTCATATCCACAAAGCTGAAGGACAGTTCTCCTGCCAGCAGATGGTTGCCGCGGTGTATTTTTCTGTCCTTTATTATTCCGCCGCCTATTCCTGTGCCGAATACAATCACAATTGCATTCTGCACATCCGAGGCATTTCCGGAAAAGACTTCAGCAAGGGCTGCGCATTTTCCGTCATTTTCAACCGAAACTCTGATTCCGCCGCATTTTTCCGAGATAATCTCTCCGAGCGGAATGTCATCCATATACTTAATTGCACCGCCGCAGTATACAATTCCCTTTTCCACATCCACCTGCCCCGGCATGCCTATTGCTATTCCGTCTATCCGATAATCCTTCGAGCACAGACAGTATACACCGTAAACTGCTTCGGTAAAATCATCCAGTGTATTATCCACCCCGACAGGTGTGGGTATTTTTTTCTTTTCACAGACAGTTCCGTCTTCTGTCATAACGGCGTACTTTATAAATGTTCCGCCAACGTCGAATACAAGGTACATAGATTACTCCTTATTCTCATTCTCAGATTTTTCAGGTTTCTTAACTCCATTGTTCTGTTTTTTAGCTTTCTTTTTCTTAACAGCTTTTACGGCCATGATAATAACGAAGATTATTCCTCCGAAGAGCAGCAGATACGGTAACATATAAATAATCAAAAAGAGCAGTCCTTCAAGGAAATTCAGGAATCCGCTGCCTGCATCTTTAAGAGTATTCCCAAGTCTCTGTCCGAATGTATCCTGGTGTACAGGTTCAGCCTGATATTCCTTTACTTCGCTGATTGTTACATACACATACGAATACGCAACGTCTGTCTTTATCTGATTCATACGTGTCTTAAGCTTTGCAATCTCAACCTGTATGCTGGTCAGCTTATCCTCAATTGCAACAGCATTAACTTCGTCCTTCGCATTTGCGAGCATCTCAAGATATCTGTCTTCCTTCTTCTCATATATATCCAGTGTTGTTGAAAGATCGTGATATTCCTGACTTACATTTTCAACTGATGCATTTTTGCTTCTCAGATCGCCAAGCTCAGCAACTGCTGTGCAGAAATCCTCATATACCCTGCTTGGCACTCTTACCGTTGCAGTGTATGTATGCCACTTCTGCTCGTCCTCATTGTACCATCTGCCTGTTGAGCCGCCGTCACTGAGATCTTCACTTTCGATAAATCCCTGATACTGATTAAGCTTTGTCCTGAACTGCTCTGAAGCATTTTCAAAATCAAGTACGTCCACGTTCATTGTGCACGAATAAACAAGCATCTCACGGTCAATGTTATTTCCGGATACATCATTTTTCTTTGTATCAACATCTTCCGCATGAACTGTGTTTTCATCTGCGGATTCTTCTGCATAACCATTTTCATAAAAACCATCTGCATTATCACTTTCGTAATAATAATCTTCCGAATAACCATTATCCTGAGCAATTCCCTTAAAATTGCCGGCAGCTGATTCTGTCGCTGTCATTGACATCTCATTTTTCGATGATGCACCGCAGGAAGTAAGAAGTGCTGTGCAAACGAGAAATACTGACAGTGCCTTTGTTCTGAAATTTTTAAAATTTTTCATTATAATCGTCCTTTCCCTGAAATCTTATTTCTCTTCTGTAAGTTTTCCTTCGCCAACATTTAAAACTATCTTTTTCTCTGTTGAATCATCATTTGAAATATATACTATACTAAGTTTGCTTCCGTCTCTTTCAGATTTTATAAACTGCCCGTCCAGAACTATTCTGTCCGTCAGCTCATCAGCAGAAGGAAGCAGATATGCCAGTACTGCAGTCTGGTATACTTCTGAAGTATTTCCCTGAACTACCTTGCAGAGAGTCTCTCCGAAATCAAACAGTTCCTTTACTTCAGCATTCTCAAATCCGGCATCAGCTGAAATGCCTGAAAGCACATTTCCGTTACCTTCAACTTCTTCGGCACAGTCTTCAGCTGCACCTTCTTCATATGCTCCATCAAAATAATTTTGCGTTTTCCTATCCGAAGTTCCGTTTGTATATGTTTCTTTTACAGTCAGTACAGTTAAATTATTTTTGCTTCTGTTATGTACTAAAACAGCTGAAAATACTAAACATACTGCCGCTGCAGCTGATACAACAGATATAACCAGTTTAATTTTATTTTTGGGCGACCTGTTTTTTTCAATAAATTCTGCAATGTTCCCCGGTTTTAAATCATCCGGTACCTCCGGCATCTGAAGTATATCTTTTATCTTTTCACTCATCGTTATCTTCCTTTCCTATGCCGTTATGTAACTTCTGAGTTTTTCTTTTGTTCTCATAAGCTTCGAACGTACTGTTGAAGATTTTATTCCGCAGATTTTCGCAATCTCATCTCCGGTGTATCCGCTGAGCACCGACAGCGAAAGAATCACACGTTCCTCATCATCAAGTCTGTACATAGCCTGTGCAAGTTCAACGTGCTCAAACTTAAACTCACTCTGAAGAACCATTTCATACTCCGGTTCGCTTATATCTGAAGGTGTATTTGCGTACTCCTGCTGTTTTCTTTTTATCTTAGCCATGAGTATCTTAAAAATCCAGCTGCGGAACGCATCTTCACTCCTTAATTTTTTTATTGATGAAAATGCGTCAAGGACTGTCTCACTAACTGCATCAGCTGCATCATGTTCATTTCTCAGACTGAAAAATGCAGTTCTGTACATCTCTTCATACACCAGAGCATAGAGCCTCGAAAATGCCTGCGCATCTCCCTTTACAGCAAGACTCACATCCTTTTTAAAATCATCTGTCTTCATTACGTTCTTCCACTTCCCTCTTTCTGTGAAACTTTCAGTGCACTTGAACCGTTTCATATTATAAGTGTCAAAAAACCCCCGTTTTGTTGCACAGGAAATTTAACTTTGTATAAATGCACATATACAAGAAGATAATACTGTAAAAAACAAACAACTCCGGAATCAAAATTCAATTCCGGAGTCACCGCGAACGTGCAGGCGAAGGTGCAGGCGACTGAAAGGAGTGCAGAGCTCGACCGCAAAGCCCTGCATAAAAAGGGCTTTCAGTCAGCTATACCCATTAGCCAAAAACCTGAAAATTATTTTATATCCGCATCACCTATAAGCTTATATCCCTTCGAAGTAAGAGCCTCTGAAGCCTTCTCATTATCATCAACTCTTATAACAACATGTGCAGCCTCCCCTGTACCTGAAAGCGAAGCATACATATATTCAACACTTACTCCCTGAGTATCAAGAACGCTGAGCGCACCTGCAAGTCCGCCGGGAGTATTTTCAACGTCAGCTGCTATAACGTTTGTAATTGTTACAGCATACTCCTTCTCCTTAAGAAGTGAAGCTGCCTTGTCAACGTCGCTCAAAATAAGTCTGAGGATACCAAAGTCATTTGTATCAGCAATATTCAATGCCTTGATATCAATACCTGATTCCCCGATCAGCTTTAATACTTTTGAAAGTCTTCCCGGTTTGTTTTCAATAAAAACAGATAACTGTCTGATTTCTGATGCCATAACAATAATCCTCCCTTAACTTTAATACAAATATCTTTTATTATACAAGCTTTCTCTTGTCAATAACTCTTACAGCCTTGCCTTCACTTCTTGCAATTGTCTTAGGTGAAACAAGGTGTACCTTAGGGTTAATTCCAAGGATAGTCTTGATTGCTCCGACAAGTTCAGCTTCCTTCTTCTGTACATCCTTTACTGTATCAGAGAACTGTTCAGCTGTCATCTCAACATAAATGTCGAATGTGTCTGTGTTGTTTACTCTGTCAATTTCGATCTGGTAGTTCGGCGGATATCCCTGTGCGATGAGCACTGTTTCAATCTGTGAAGGGAATACATTTACGCCTCTGATGATGAGCATGTCATCGCTTCTTCCCATAGGCTTAGCCATCTTGACAAGTGTTCTGCCGCATGAACATTTCTTTCTTGAAAGAACACAGATATCTCTTGTTCTGTATCTGAGAAGCGGGAATGCTTCCTTTGTTATACTTGTGAATACAAGCTCACCCTTTTCACCTTCCGGAAGAACTTCACCTGTATCAGGATCAATAATTTCAGCAATGAAGTTATCTTCATTGATATGCATACCATTCTGCTCTGAACATTCAAAGGCTACGCCAGGACCACTTGTTTCTGTAAGTCCGTAGATATCATAAGCCTTGATTCCGAGAGACTTTTCAATCTCTTTTCTCATCTCTTCAGTCCATGGCTCAGCACCGAAAATACCTGCCTTGAGGCAGTTATCCTCCGGCTTGTAGCCCATTTCCTTAAATGCTTCACCGATATATGCTGCATATGAAGGTGTGCAGCAGAGAATTGTTGATTTAAGATCCATCATGAACTGAATCTGTCTCTCTGTATTGCCTGAGGACATCGGGAGAGTAAGACAGCCAACCTTGTGTGAACCGCCGTTAAGTCCAGGACCGCCTGTAAAGAGTCCGTAACCGTAACACACCTGACAAACATCGTCTTTGGTGCCGCCTACAGCTGTAATAGCTCTTGCACAGCATTCTTCCCAGAGATCAATGTCGTGCTGTGTGTAGAACGCAACCACTCTCTTTCCTGTTGTACCGCTTGTTGACTGAATGCGTACGCACTCTGAAAGCGGCTTTGCAAGAAGGCCGTACGGATAGCAGTCACGGAGATCTGCCTTTGAAAGGAACGGAAGCTTGTAAAGATCATCAGTTGATCTGATGTCATCAGGTGTAACTCCCTTTTCCTCCATCTTCTGACGATAATACGGAACATTGTCCCATACATGCTTAACCTGTGCCACAAGTCTTTCGTCCTGAAGTTTCTTCATGTCCTCGCGGGACATACATTCAATTTCCTGATTCCAGTATCTTTCCATTGGATTTTCCTCCTGTTTTTATGATAAAGCAGCTGGCGCCGCTTATGTTTTAATTTGCAGCCTTTTTTCCCAGTTCAAATGCCTTTTTGTTGAGTTCAAGGAATTTTGGCGGTACACACTGTTCAAGTGCGTTCTGCCAGAGTTCCTCAGGGAAGTCTGTTCTCTGTGAAACAACACCCATAAGAACAACGTTTGAAGCCTTTGAATTTCCTGCTTCCTCAGCAAGTGAAAGTGCATCAACAGCAGTTACGTCTATTCCCTTTTCCTGCATTTTTTCAATAAGGTTTTCAGGATACTTTGCAGCACCTGTGATTACCGGCATAGGATCGAGTTTCTGAACTGATGTGATTATTTTTCCGCCCTTTTTAAGATAAGGAAGCCATCTTGCTGCCTCAAGCTGTTCAAATGAAATGATAACATCAGCTTCTCCCTTTTCTATAACAGGTGAATTTACGCTTTCACCGTATTTTACATATGTAACAACAGAACCGCCGCGCTGTGACATACCGTGTACTTCCGATACCTTTACATCATATCCTCCTGCGAGAATAACATTTCCTAGGAGTCTTGATGCAAGAAGCGAGCCCTGTCCGCCGACTCCGACGATCATTACAGATTTTGTTTCCATGTCTATATTTCCTTTCTGTTACTGATTTACGATAGAGTCAAACTTACAGAGTTCAGAACAGATTCCGCAGCCGACGCACTGTGTATGATTGATTACTGCCTTGCCGTTTTCAACTGAAATAGCAGGACATCCGAGCTTAAGGCACATCTTGCAGCCTTTGCACTTGTCCTGGTCAACCTTAAGAGGAGGATTGTGCTTGACATATTTGAGAAGTGCGCATGGTCTTCTCGAGATGATTACAGAAGGAGCATCTGCCTCGAGTTCTTCAAGGATGGCCTTTTCTGTTTCTTCAAGTTTATACGGATCAACTACTCTTACCCTGCTGATACCTACAGCTCTGCAGAGTTCTTCGAGATTTACCGCTGCAGCCGGGTCACCCTTGAGGTTCATACCTGTTGTAGGATTCTGCTGGTGTCCTGTCATACCTGTGATAGAGTTGTCGAGAATGATTACTGTTGAGTTTGTAGCATTGTAAGCTATATTTACAAGCCCTGTAATACCTGAGTGCATAAATGTTGAGTCGCCGATAACAGCAACTGAACGCTTTTCAGCCTCTGCTCCTCTTACCTTGTTGAATCCGTGAAGTGCAGAAACGGATGCACCCATACAGATAGTTGTATCCATTGAATTAAGCGGAGCAACTGCACCGAGAGTATAGCAGCCAATATCGCCTGAAACCGTGATTTTGTTCTTTGCAAGTGCGTAGAATACGCCTCTGTGAGGACAGCCGGCACACATTACAGGCGGTCTTACAGGGATTTCTTCGTCCAGTGAAATGATGTCATTCTTCTTTCCGAGAAGCTTTTCAGCAACAACCGACTGTGAGAGTTCTCCGATAAATCCGAAAATCTCCTTGCCCTTAACATTTACACCTATCTTTTTGCAGTGTGTTTCGATAACATCATCAAGTTCCTCGATAACAATTACTTCATCAAACTTAGCTGCAAATTCCTGAATAAGTTTTACAGGAAGAGGATTTACCATACCGAGTTTAAGGTATGAAACTGTATCGCCGAGAGCTTCCTTTGCGTACTGGTATGAAGCACCGCTTGTGATTACAGCCTTCTTTGTGCCTTCATTTATTTCAGTTCTGTTAAGCGGAGATGTTTCAGCAAATTCTGTAAGTTTCTCTGTTCTCTCTTCAACAAAAACATGTCTGCCCTTTGCGTACGCAGGCATCATAACGTATTTCTGCGGATTCTTCCTGTATTCAAGAAGTTCTCTTTCTTCTCTTTCACTGCATTCAACAACGCTCTGTGAGTGAGATATTCTTGTTGACATTCTTACGATAACCGGTGTGTCAAACTTTTCGGAGATTTCGAATGCTTCCATTACATAGTCCCTGCATTCCTGTGAATCAGCAGGTTCGAGCATAGCAACCTTTGATGCGATTGCGTGATGACGTGAATCCTGTTCATTCTGTGATGAATGCATTCCCGGATCATCAGCAACAGCAATTACAAGACCGCCGTTTACGCCTGTATATGCAGCCGTATAAAGCGGGTCTGCCGCAACATTGAGACCAACATGCTTCATTCCGCAGAATGCTCTTGCACCGGCAACCGAAGCACCCAGTGCAGCTTCCATAGCAACCTTTTCATTCGGTGCCCATTCAGCATATATTTCGCTGTACTTAGCAGCTTCTTCAGTGATTTCCGTTGAAGGTGTACCCGGATAACTTGATACAAACTTACATCCGCCTTCATAAAGTCCACGGGCAAACGCTGCATTTCCAAGTAAAAGTTTCTTCATAAAAAAATTTCCTTTCAGTTATGTCTGAGATTTTTACTGTAAAATCACCTTAAAATACCATGGTCTGTGATTATGATACCTTTGTAGTGAACAATCAATAAAAATATATACGATAATTATATCATTTTTTGTAATATCATTCAAGTATTTTTAGAAAAAATATTGTGAATATCC
>CAMCOJ010000042.1 GCA_945876405.1 uncultured Ruminococcus sp. | reverse complement strand
AAAATCAATTTTTTAAATTTTTATAAAAGGAGTCTTATTTAATTATGCAGTGGCGTGGATTGAATGACCTCAGAGAGCAGTATCTCTCTTTTTTTGAAAGCAAAATGCACACAAGAATGGCAAGCGCTCCGCTTATTCCTCAGGGTGACAACAGCCTTCTTCTCATAAACTCAGGTATGGCACCTCTCAAAAAATTCTTTCTCGGACAGGCAGTTCCTCCGAACAAGAGAGTTACTACATGTCAGAAATGTATCAGAACACCGGATATTGAGAGTGTAGGTAAGACATCAAGACACGGTACATATTTCGAGATGCTCGGTAACTTCTCATTTGGCGATTACTTCAAGAGCGAAGCTATCGAATGGGCATGGGAATTCCTTACAAAAGTTCTTGAGATTCCGGCTGAAAAACTCTGGATAACAGTGTTTGAAAGTGATGACGAAGCTGAACAGATCTGGATGAACAAGATCGGTATTCCTAAGGAAAAAATCGTTCGTCTGGGCAAGAAGGACAACTTCTGGGAACACGGTTCAGGTCCATGCGGTCCTTGTTCTGAAATTCACTTCGACAGAGGCGAAGCTTACGGTCCTTTTGAAAACTTTGAACAGGCAAGCGACTGTGACAGAATCATCGAGATCTGGAACCTTGTATTCAGCCAGTTTGATTCGGACGGAAACGGTCACTATGAAGAAATGAAAAACAAGAACATCGACACAGGTATGGGTCTTGAAAGACTTGCATGCGTAATGCAGGGCGTTGACAATATCTTTGAAGTTGATACTGTTCAGAATATAATGAAGCACATCTGCAGGATCGCAGGTGTTGAATACCACACTGATGACAAGTCTGATGTTTCACTCCGTGTAATTACTGACCATATCAGAAGTACAACATTCATGGTTGGTGACGGTGTAATGCCTTCAAATGAAGGAAGAGGCTACGTTCTCAGAAGACTTCTCCGCCGTGCGGCACGTCACGGAAGACTTCTCGGAATCAAGGATACTTTCCTTTATGAAGTCTGTGAAACAGTTATTCAGGAAAATGAAAATGCTTATCCGGAACTCCGCGAAAAGGCAGAATACATCAAGAAGATCATAAAGAACGAAGAAGAAAACTTCGCGAAGACAGTTGACAACGGTCTTGAACTTCTTAACAAATACATCGAAGAATCAAAGAACGGTGTGCTTTCAGGCGACAATGCCTTCAAGCTCAGCGATACCTACGGTTTCCCTATCGACCTTACACTCGAAATTGCCGAAGAAAAGGGCCTCAGGATTGATATGGACAGATACAAGGAACTTGTTCTTGAACAGAGAAACAAGGCCAAGGCTGACCATGCTGCCAAGGCAAGCTCATCATGGGCTGACAACAGTATAAAGATCAATGCTGAAAAGACAGTATTCACAGGATATACAGATTCTGAAAATGAAGCTTCAGTTCTTGCTGTTTACAGCGGTACGGAAGAAAAGGAAAGTGCCGGCGAAGGCGAAAGCGTTGTTATCGTTCTTGACAGAACTCCTTTCTACGCTGAAAGCGGCGGACAGGTAAGTGATACAGGTACAATCTCTGGCGATGCTGTAATCTCAGTTGACTCAGTTATGAAGACAGAGGACGGACACTTCCTCCACATCGGTACAGTTGACAGAGGTACAGTAAAGAAGGGCGACAGAGTAACTGCGAAGATTGATTCAGCAAGAAGACAGGCTACTATGAAGAACCATACTTCTGCACATATTCTTCAGGCTGCTCTCAGAGAACTTCTGGGTGACCACGTTCACCAGGCTGGTCAGCTCGTCGGTCCTGACAGATGCCGTTTTGACTTCTCACACTTCAGCGCACTAACACCTGAAGAAATCAAATCAGTTGAAACCAGAGTCAATGAAATCATTCTCTCATCAGTTCCTGTTGAAACAAACGAAATGCCTATCGAAGAGGCAAGAAAACTCGGAGCTATGGCTCTGTTCGGAGAAAAATACGGTGACATAGTAAGAGTAGTCAAGGCAGGAAACTTCAGTGTTGAATTCTGCGGCGGTACTCACGTTGACAATACATCAAAGATTGGTCTTTTCAAGATTGTTTCAGAAAACTCAGTTGCAGCCGGTGTAAGACGTATCGAAGCTGTAACAGGTTCAGGTGTTCTTGAACTTCTCAACGAAAACATCGCAGTTATCAATGAAGCAGCTGCCATACTCAAGGCACCGAATGCTGCCGAACTCACTTCAAAGTGTACTCAGGTTATGAATGACTACAAGGCACTTGAAAAGGAACTTCAGAGTGTTAGCGAAGAAAATGCGATGATGAAAATCAGCTCATTTGCTGACAGTGCATTTGACTTTAACGGTGTAAGCGTAATTGCTGCACGTGTTGACGGAGTTAAGAATGATGTCCTCAGAACAATGGGCGATAAGCTCCGTGACAAGTCTGAAGATACCATTGCAGTGCTCGCATGTGTAAATGACGGAAGCGGCGTGTTCTCAGTATCATGCGGCAAGGGTGCTGTTGCCAGGGGTGCTCATGCAGGTAAGATTGCAAAGGAAATCTCTGCTCTTACAGGCGGTAAGGGCGGCGGACGTCCTGACAGTGCTATGGCCGGAATCGGCGATATTGCAAAGACAGATGCTGCTATGGCAGAAATCAGAAACGTACTTGGTGCATTTATAAAATAATATACAATAACAGACTATCCCTCTTCGTTTTTACGGAGAGGGTGGTGTCGTATTTAAGAGAGGAAGAAAAATATGGATTGTTTATTCTGCAAAATTATTAACGGAGAAATTCCGAGCAATAAGGTATATGAAGATGATATGGTATACGCATTTCACGACATCTCACCGATAGCACCTGTTCATTTTCTTGTTATTCCAAAGCAGCACATCTCAGGTGCAGCTGCGGTAACACCTGAAAACTCAGCTGTTATTGCACATATTTTTGAAGTAATAGCAAAGGTTACTAAGGAAATGGGGCTTGAAGGCGGATACAGGGTTATCACAAACAACGGTGATGATGCAGGTCAGACAGTCAAGCACCTTCATTTCCATGTTATAGGCGGCAAGCAGCTTGGCTGGAGCGCAGCTCAGGGGGACTGATTATGTCTGAAAAATACACACTTAATGTTGCAGGACTTACAAGGGAACTGACAAGATATCCGGTAAATGACAGGCTTGACATAGCTGCATTTATCATGTTTTCAGACGTTGAACTTACCGTAAAATGCGCAGAGGAACTTCTTAAGAAGGTTTCAGATTTTGATGTTATTCTCACATCCGAAGCCAAGGGTATACCGCTTGCATACGAAATGTCACGTCAGTCAGGAAAGCCTTATGTAGTTGCAAGAAAATCCGTAAAGGTTTATATGACCAATCCGATAAGTGTAAATGTTAAGTCAATCACAACAAAGGACGAGCAGATGCTTCACCTTGGTGATGAGAAGGCTGCTGTGATAAGGGGAAAGAGAGTGCTTGTTGTTGACGATGTAATCAGTACAGGCGAATCACTTTCTGCGATGGAAAGACTTATTGAAAAGGCAGAGGGAATACACGTTCAGAGCTGTGCTGTACTTGCAGAAGGCGATGCTGCAGACAGAACAGATATAGTATTTCTTGAAAAGCTTCCTCTGTTTTTCAAATAAATTCCGGAGGAACAGCGCCTGATGAAGCGAAAGATGATCTATGCGGGCGTGTCATGGGCTGCCGGTATGTTTCTGGCTTCAGTTTTTCCGGCGGATTTGCAGATACCGGCAGTTCTTTTTCTTATGCTGGTGTCTGCGTTTTTCTTCCTGAAGGCAGGCAGAAAATTTTCTTACTGCGCTCTCAGCTTTATTTTTCTGCTGACAGGAATGACGGTCTATACATTGAACAGTGCTTTCAGATATGAAAGGATAAGAAGCTTTGCCGGACAGGAGATAACATTTTCCGGGAAAGTAACTGAGATAAATGACTGTGGAAATGACAAAACCCGTTATCGTCTCAGGGGAAAAATTAATTCTGAAACAAAGGCAGACATAATCTGTTTCTGCAGTACAATGGACTGCGATTATTCGGATACAGTCAGTTTTATCTGTACACCATCAGAGTTTGAGAATACTTTTCTTTTTAAAACCAGAGATTACTATGAGGCTGAGGGATGTTTCATTCAGACAGACAGCGTATCCGGTATAAAAATAAAAGAAAACAAATCCTTCAGTCTTTTGAGACTTATTTACAGATACCGTGAGTATACGGAAAGAAAAATCCGTGAAATACTGCCGGGTGAAGAGGGTGCACTTATAACGGCTATGCTTCTCGGTGACAAGAGCGGACTGTCGGATTCTTCTGAAAAGGTGCTTTACAGATGCGGTACTGGTCATATGATGGCGGTTTCAGGTATGCATCTTGTGCTTGTAATAAATATTCTTTCTTCATTTCTTGAAAAGACAAAGCTTTCCGGCGTAAGAAAGTTTCTGGTTACAGAACTGGCGATAATACTTTTTGTATTGTTTTCCGGTATGTCAGTTTCGGTGATAAGGGCAGCTCTCATGATGACTCTTATATGCAGTGCCGGTTTATTCGGAAGAAAGACTGATCCCCTGAACTCGCTGTCCATAGCTGTATTTTTGCTGCTTTTGTATGCTCCGTACCTGATAAAAAACTCATCTTTTCTTATGTCAGTGGCCGGTACATACGGAGCCTCTGTGCTTTCTCCGTATCTTACTTCCGAAACAGATGAATCAGATTTATTCGGAAAAGCAAAGAAAAGAATAACAGGAATATTCAGCATATCAGTGTGTGTGTTTCCTTTTACTGTTATGTTTTTTGATGAAGTTTCACTTCTGTCACCTGTTTCGGATATACTGCTTATTCCGCTCTGTACATTTTCCCTTGTATGTGCTCTTGTATCCGCACTTGCAGGTATGACTGACGTCATAGCCTGGCCCTTTCTCATGGCCGGCGGACTTTCATCAAAGCTTGTACTGAAGATTTCTTCATTTATGGCCGGACTCAGTATCTCATCTGTAACAGTGAGAAAGGGATTTGTACCTGTACTTACTCTTTTTCTTGCAGGGTTTGTAATATTCACATCGCAGAAATACAGGGAAAAGAAGCATGTTTTCATATCTCTGGTGATTTCAGCAGCGGTATTTTTTTCCTCTTCGTTTGTCTATGAGATTATGAACAGGGATATACTTACCGTTTATCATGTCGGAGATTCAAAATCTTCTGCAGTTGTTGTTTCGATGAACGGAAAAACGGATATAATTGATATTACCGGAAATGCGAAAAGTTCACAGTATGTTTCAAGACTGACAGATATCTGCGGTATAAGAAAGATAGAATCTGTTTCATTTATGAAGAATCCGTATCAGAGTATGGCGGCTTTTTCAGAAAGACTTATTCTGAGCGATGTTTCGCACGTGTATGTGCCCGAGGGGACGTATACAGACTACGGAACCGGAATATGCGGCTGTGAGCCGGAGTGTTTTACAAACGGAAAAGCTGAACTTAAAAGAGAAAATTATACCATTATTGCTTCGGAAGAGGGAGAGGTTATGGTTGATTACTGCGGCAGTACCGTAAAGTGTTCAGTAACGGAAACGGAAACTGCTGAAGGATGTTTTACACAGAACAATATCGCTGTCAGACAGTCAGCTTCAGGAAAGACAAAAGTTTACGAACTGAATTGAGGTGGATCATGAGTACAGTTACACCGGCTGATTTTGAAAAAGAGATAAAGTCAGCAGTTTTGAAAAATATTTACTATATTTACGGTAAGGATTCAGGAAGAGTATCATCACTTTCTGAGCTTGTGCGCAGAAAGTATCTCGGGAAAAATTACACTGCATCGGATTACAGCAGGATTGACGGAAAATCCTTCAGTGTAAGTGAGTTCTGTGATACGGCAGAAGTATATCCGATGTTTACTGACTATAATTTCATAGAGGTAAATGATCTTAATGCAGAGGAACTTAATGCAGAAGAAATGAAGCTTCTTATGAAAACTATAGATGCAATACCTGAGCAGACAGTTATTCTGGTATCCATTACCGGGTTTGACGTTAAAGCAGGCAAAAAAACACCGGGTGCAAAAAATAAGAAGATTATTGATGCAGCTGCAAAATACGGAACGGTTACTGAAGCAGATCTCAGAAAACCCTCTGAGATGTACAGAATGATTATGGAACTTGCTTCTTCCTTCGGTTCTTCAATTAACCGTCAGAATGCGGAAAAGCTGGCAGCCTTGTGCCTTGGTGATACTCTAAGGGTTGAAAATGAAATCCACAAACTTTCATCATTTGCATATGGTGAAGAAATTACTGAGACTATGATAGATGAGATGGTTTCAGCAGGGATAGATACAACTGCATTTGCTCTTGCAGCTGCAGTAACATCATTCAACGCACCGCTGGCACTTAAGATTCTCGATGATCTGTTTATGCAGAGGGCTGAGGGAGTTATGATTATTTCAGCTCTGTCATCAGCGTTTATCGATCTTTACAGAGCAGGCACCGCCATGTCAGCCGGCGTCCGTGAAAATGACGTTGCAGCACATTTTGGATATAAGGGGCGCGAATTTGTTGTCAGAAATGCATTCAGGGATGCTAAAAGGACGAATATAAAACACCTGAGAAAATGTCTGGCTATACTGGAAGAGGCAGATCTGAGCTGCAAATCAACCCGGCTTGACCAGAGAACATTAATTGAAAAATCAATAGTACAGATGCTTGCATCAGGAAGCAGGGAGTGAAAAGTTTGCTTAAAGTTGAGCAGGCGATAGTGGTAGAGGGAAAGTACGATAAGATAAAACTTGAATCGATAATCGATGCGACTATCGTTGTAACAAACGGCTACGGAATTTTCAAAGACAGGGAAAAACTTGAACTGATAAGATTCTATGCCAGAAAAAAGGGGATAATTATTCTTACCGACTCTGACGGAGCAGGATTTAAGATAAGAGGTTTTTTGAAGGGTTCTGTACCGGAAGGAAGTATAAAAAATGTGTATATTCCGGATATATTCGGTAAGGAAAAAAGAAAGGTTAAACCTTCTGCCGAGGGAAAACTCGGAGTAGAGGGAATAAAGAAAGAACTTATTGTAGAAGCCTTCAGAAAGGCGGGAATAAACTTCGTTTCCGAAGAAGGTGCTGAAAAGACAGAAAGAAATCCTGTAACCAGGACAGACATATATGAAGCCGGACTCACCGGAACACCGGACAGTTCGGAAAAAAGAAAAAAACTGCTGAAAAAACTCGGACTTCCTGAGAGACTGTCAACCTCCGGAATGCTGGAGGTACTCAATACAATGATGTCAGCAGAAGAATTTTACGAGATGATGAACAAAGAAAAGGAGAATAGTTAATGGTATTTTCGAGTATTACGTTTTTATACTTTTTTCTTCCGGCAGTAATTATTCTGTATCTGCTTTCGCCGAAAAAAGCGGGAAACTTTATACTTCTTGCGGCAGGACTGCTGTTTTATGCCTGGGGAGAACCAACATATCTTTGGGTGATGATAGCTTCATCGCTGGTGGACTATGCAGCGGGCATATATATAGACAGGTCTGACAAAAAAGGGAAAAAGAGACTTGCGCTTATAATATCAATGTGTGTTGATCTGGGGTTTCTGTTTGTTTTCAAGTACAGCGGATTTGCAGTAAATGTATTTAATTCAGTTTTCGGAACGAATTTTGATGTGCCGGATCTGCCGCTTCCTATTGGAATATCATTCTACACTTTCCAGAGTATGTCATATACTATAGATATTTATCTTGGCAAGGTTAAGGTTCAGAAAAATTTTATCAGCTACCTGACATATGTGTCTCTCTTTCCGCAGCTTGTTGCCGGACCTATTGTACGGTATGAAGAGGTCGCGGCAGAGATTGAAAACAGAACTTCAAATGTCGACAGCTTCGGCGAGGGTGCAGGATTGTTTATAAAAGGTCTGGCGAAGAAAGTTCTTCTGGCAAACAATATAGGAATGCTCTGGACTCAGGTGAAGGCAATGGATTACAGTCAGATATCTGTGCTTACAGCGTGGCTCGGTATTCTTGCATTTACCTTCCAGATATACTTTGACTTTTCCGGTTACTCTGATATGGCAAGAGGGCTTGGAAGAATATTTGGATTTAATTTCCCGGTAAACTTTGACCACCCGTATCAGTCACGAAGCATTTCAGAGTTCTGGAGAAGATGGCATATAACACTTGGAGCGTGGTTCCGCTCTTATGTATATATTCCGCTTGGCGGAAACCGTAAGGGGAAATTCAGAACATACAGAAACCTTGCAATAGTATGGATTCTTACAGGTTTCTGGCACGGAGCAAGCTTCAACTTTATTTTCTGGGGAATGTTCTACGGAATTCTGATTATCATTGAAAGACTTGGATTCTCACGTGTTCTGGAAAAGCTTCCTCCGGTAATCAGCAGAGCCTATACTTTCTTTATGGTTGTAACAGGCTGGGTTATGTTTGATATTGACACCATGTCTGATGTTTTAAGATATCTGAAGGCTATGTTTGCAGGCAACGGTCTGGCTGACAGTCTTGCACTGTATCAGCTGTCTTCATATGGCATTATTTTTGTTCTGTGCATATTTGCTTCAACAGATATCTGGTCGAGAATAACCGGTGTTCTGTCAGTAAGTGTAAGAACCAGAAAAATATATGCTTATACTGCTCCGGTTGTGATGTTGTCTCTGCTTCTGCTAAGCACATGCTATCTTGTGGATGCCACATACAATCCGTTCCTTTATTTCAGATTTTAACAGGAGGTGTATCAGTTGAAAAATATTCAGAAAAGAATGACCGCAATAGTATTTTTACTTACACTGATACTTCTGCCGGTTATGACAATATTCTCCGGAAAGGAAAGCTTTTCTTCTGTTGAGAACAGAACACTTCAGAAAAAACCTTCATTATCAGCTGAGAGCTGGTTTGACAAATCATTCATGAAAGATTTTGAAGCCTATGTATCTGATCATTTTACCGGAAGGATAAGATGGATAGACGCAAAGATAAATACTGAACTTCTGACCGGTAAAAAAGAAATAAACGGAATTTATATTACTGACGAAAGACTGATAGAGAAAATTCCGGAACCTGATTATGAGGCGATTGACAAATCAGTTGATGCGATAAATACTCTTGCTTCTTCAGTTACAACACCGGTTTATGTAATGATATCTCCGACCTCTGCCGGTATCTATACGGATACTCTCCCGAAAAATGCACCTCAGCTTGATCAGAAACAGATAATTGACTATATTTACAAAAATCTGAATACCGGTGTTTCAGCGATAGATGTCTATGATATTCTAAATGCTTCAAAGGAAGACTATATTTATTACAGGACTGACCATCACTGGACATCTCTCGGTGCATACTATGCATACAGTACGGCAATTTCAAAACTCGGATTTTCCACAGTACCTTACAGCAGATATGATATTGAACATGCAAGCCGTGATTTTCTCGGAACATATTATTCCAAAACTCTGTATGACAAAATACAGCCTGATACGATAGATATCTATTCCAGCCGTGACGGCAGCAGTGTTGTTTCATGTACGGTTTCAAACAGCATCGAGGAAAAAGTATATGACAGCATTTATTTCAGGGAATTTCTCGAAGTAAAAGACAAATACAGCACATATCTCGGAACAAACCAGCCTTGTATAAAGATAAAAACAAATATTCAGAGTGACAAAAAGATTCTCATATTCAAGGATTCATACGCAAATTCATTTGTCCCGTTCCTGACTCAGCATTACAGCGAGATTACTGTCCTTGACATGCGTTACATCAACAACTTCCGCGACTACGCCGTCCCTGAAGACTACACCCACATCCTCTTCCTCTACAACTCCACAACCTTCAGCTCCGACGACAACATCAAAAAAATCGCCTACTAAGTGCATACAAACCTACCGCAAAGGTGCAGCGAAGGTGCAGGCGACCGAAGGGAGTGCAGAGCTCGACCGCAAAGCCCTGCAAACAAAAATAATTAACAATAAAAAATATCTTTTTTACAAACAAAACCGGCTCTCAGTATAAAACTGAAAGCCGTTATTTTTTATTATGTTATAATCAGAAAAGTAAAAATATTATTGAACCCCGTATGTCTCACGATAAGCAATCATCTTATCCAGATATTCCTTACCTTCAATAACCCCATCCTTAATAGCCTGAATAATATCATTTATAGTAACAATAGAATAAACATCTATTCCAAACTCTTCCTTAACCTCCTGCACAGCAGAAAGCTCACCCTTACCCTTTTCCATTCTGTCAACAGAAATAACCATAGCCGTAATATCAACCTCAGCAGCATTTTTCAGAACAGGAATCACCTGTCTTATTGCTGTACCTGCGGTAATAACATCTTCTATGATAACAACCTTCTCGCCGTCAGCAAGCTGTTTTCCTACAATAACTCCGCCTTCACCATGATCCTTTGCTTCCTTTCTGTCAAAGCAGTAATTAACATCAAGACCATACTTGTTGAAAAGAGCAACACTGCAGCTTACTGCAAGAGGAATACCCTTGTATGCAGGACCGAAAAGTGTGTCAGCTTCTATACCGTTTTCCTTTATGCATTCAGCATAGAATTCGCCGAGCTTTGCAAGCTGCTTACCTGTTTTGTAATTGCCGGTGTTTACAAAGTAAGGTGCTTTTCTGCCACTCTTTAATGTAAAGTCACCAAAAGTAAGAACACCACACTCTGTCATGAATTTTATAAAGTCATTTTTGTAGCTCATTATACCTTTCCTCCTATAAATAATTATAAAAAGTTTGTAATATAAAATTATAT